>NZ_JBEPSF010000005.1:0-225454 GCF_040548725.1 Stenotrophomonas sp. 2619
CGGCGACACGCAGGTTTCCTGGGTGGTATCGGCCGCGGGCCGGCGGATCTTCCATGGCGGAGACACGATGTGGCACGGTCACTGGTGGAAGATCGCTCGCCAGTTCGGGCCCTTCGACGTGGCGTTCCTGCCGATCAACGGCGCCAGGTTCGGATGGCGCAAGCCCGTCAGCGGACAGCCGGGCGTGTTGACCCCGGAGCAGGCCATTGCGGCCGCCACCGTGCTGGGCGCGCGGTCCGTGGTCCCGATCCACTACGGCGTCTCGGGAGTTGATGAGTATCAGGAAGTGGACGATCCTCTTGGCGCGCTGGTCAGGGCGGCGCGGGGAACCGCTATCGACGTCCAGTCAGTGCATCCAGGGGCGTGGGTGACGTGGCGGTAAGATCCGGCAGCAGCGTCAATGCGTCCAGCGAAAAGCCACTAACCACCACGGGAACCTGCATGAAGATACTTGCCTTTGCTTTTCTCCTCGCTTCCATGTTGGCCTGCCCTCTGTCGCAAGCGGCGGAAAATTCCAGCCCGTCTCGGCCATCGCTGGATGCGCTGCAGCGCATCATTGAGTCGCAAAGTCCTGAAACAAAAGTTACTAGGCCCGACCATGACCGAATAACGACAAAACGCATCGATATTGTCGACGAGAACGGCGTCATCCGGATGACTCTTTCGGGCCGAACGCCCGCTCCGATCATCGATGGGCTTCAATACCGACGGGCGTTTAACGTCGCCGGGCTGGTGCTTTACGATGACAAAGGCAGCGAGCGGGGTGGATTCGGCACCGCCGATGTGGCCGGGGGAATGGCGGTTCTGGCCCTGGACCACCCGGCCATGGATGCCATCGGCTGGCGTGTCTCGCCGGACGGCGAGGTGGCGTTCTCGATCAACCAAGCCCCGCCGCTGCTGCGCGAACCGGCCCTCGGGAATCGCTTGGTTCCCGGGGTTAAGACGTCCACGCGTATACGAATGGTGGTGGGCGCTGATGGCACGCCGGCAATCGCCTTGAGTGACAAGGCTGACAAGCCACGTTTGCGTCTGACGGTAACCGAAGAAGGTTATGGCGCCATTGAGTTTCTCAATGCAAAAGGGGACGTGATTCACACTTTGGCGCCAGAGGCGGAGCCGGAGCTGGCAAAGGCTCAATAGGTCGAGCAGCGTAGCGGGGCCGCTGACAGACTGATTGGGGCTTGGGGTAAAGGCCGTCGGGGGACGTTGCGCCGGCTCTGGTTGGCCTTCCGCTGTAAATCCACATGACTGATGATCAGAGATCAACAGCGCTGGGCAGCTTGCCTGCCCCATCTCAACCTCGAAATGGAGATCAAGCTGTGGTCACACGCTGGAGCTACCCAACTATTGGAGTCGAAACGAATCTGACACGCGAAGCGAAAGCTGAGTTTGGACGAACGGAACGGGCTGGGCGGGCTGGCCTGGCAAGCGGTGAGCGCGATCAACCGGCCGTTCCGTCGGTGGTGGTGATCTTTGGGAAAGGAGAGTGACATGCGCGCGCTGACACGTTGGGGTACGAGCCTGATGCTCTCTTTCGCCGCCACGCTGGCTCATGCTGCCCAGCCAGCGCAGACTGCTGCCACTCTCCTTGATCGCCTGCAGGCCGGCGACGTGGGCGCAGCTGAGGAGATGTTCACCCCGGAGATGTCCAAGGCTGTGCCGGCAGCGCAGCTACAGGCCTTATGGAATTCGTTCGGCGGGCTTCAAGAGCGCGGCGCTGCCCAGGTTAGTGCGCGCGGAGACATAAGCTTGGTGACGCAGCGGCTGAGGTTCGCGATGGGCGACATCGACACCCAAGTGGCGGTAGATGCCAGTGGCCGCGTGGCCGGTATGAACTTCAAACCGGCGGCTGCCCAAGCGCCGCCGGCGCCGTCCGTGCCGTCCGATGCGAGCTTCAAGGAGATGCCTTTCAACGTGGTGTCTGGCAAGGGTAACCTTCCAGGCACGTTGGCGCTGCCCAAGGGCAAAGGGCCGTTCCGCGCGGTAGTGTTGGTGCACGGCTCGGGTCCCCAAGACCGCGACGAAACCATTGGGCCGAATCGACCGTTCCTGGACGTGGCGCGCGGCCTGGCCGCGCGCGGCATCGCGGTGCTCCGCTACGAAAAGCGCACCAAAGCACGTCCAGAGGAGTTCAATCGCGACAATTACACGGTGGATGACGAAACCACTGACGATGCAGTAGCTGCCGTCGCCAGCTTGGTCCAGACCACCGGCATTGATCCGCAGCACGTCTACGTAATGGGCCACAGCCAAGGGGGCATGCTGGCGCCTCGCATCGCCCAGCGCTCGGGCAAGGTGGCCGGACTGGTCATGTGGTCGGCGCCGGCCCGTTCGCTGCTCACCGTGTTGCCAGAACAGAACCGCTACCTGCTGGGCCTGGATGGCAGCATCAGCGCCGATGACCAAGCCTTCTTGGACAAGCTGGACGCGCAGATCGCCGCCGCACGCGGCACCGAGCCGGTTGCTGCCAAGGACCTGCCGCTGGGCGTGCCAGCAACCTACTGGCGCGCGTTCGAGAAAATTGATCCAGTCGCCGACGCCAAGGCCTCCGCGCTCCCGATCCTGCTGCTTCAGGGAGGGCGCGACTTTCAAGTTGTGGATACCGACTGGCAGCTTTGGAAGCGCAGCCTTGCTGGACAGCGCCGAGCCAGTTTCGAGCGATATCCGGCGCTCAACCACTTAGGGATCCCGGGCGAAGGTCCGAGTTCGCTGCAGGAGTACAACACGCCCGGCGAGGTGCTTCCGCAGTTGGTCGACGATGTGGCGCGCTGGATTGAGGCGCAGCGATGAGGATTGGTGAAACGGCGATCGTGGATTTTGCCGTAGCTCGCCCACCTGCATAGCGGCTGCTGTGGTTTTGTGGGTCCCGACGTTGGGCATGGCGGCGATGATTGCCGCTGGTATGCAATCGACGCAGCGCCACCCCCCATGGCCACGGCTTCGCCTTGCCATTCTCGGTGCTGGCAATGTCGGGGCCCACCTAGGCTGGGGCTGCAGCTTGCCCAGCTTCCAGTCTAGGAAATTTCTGAGCGACCGGAGCAAGGCGTGCTGCTTGGCCACCGATACCGACCGCGCGCCTGCGTTTGGCTGTGAAATGGCACCGCTCCGCCGCTTTCTCTTTCTCTCTTTGGCCCCTCTCCCTATTCACGTCGCGCCTCACTTGCATCCGGTCAATGAATCAGTCGGCAAGTTAGATGGTGCACGGATGAGCTCAACGTAAACTGACGGGCGATGATTCTGAGCGGTCCGTGGCAGGAGACACACGGGCAAATTCGTTTGAGGCGGGGAGGCGCATCGGGAAGAGGCGGGCCCATCCAAGCAATAGAAGGCCAAGCAGTTGATACCACCTTGTGTCGAGCTCAGCGCGATTCGATTTCTTGGCTACGCGGCCAGTGGGCACCCGCAGTTCAGGGTCGGGCTCTCGGAAAGCGAGCGGGCCGCCCTACGCGCTTTTTCCATCAATCGCGTGGGCTCTTGGATTCATTTGGACTTGGACGGCGCTCGTCTGACATCGGCGTTCATTGGTCCCGCGTTGGATCTTCAGGAATTCACTGTTAGCGTCGATCGGCCTGAGCTGTCGGCCAAACTCCACGCGATCGCGCAAGGGTTGGTTACCCTTCCCTGGCTGATTTTGGGGGGATAAAAGCGCGTGGAACTTGCTCTTGGGCAGGTTCCCTCATTTTAAGGTGCGATATCGCCTGCACGCTCTGCAATGGGGCGCACCTGTTGGACGAGGGTAAGCAGTGTCTTGCCCGGCTCTTCAATCATGACCTCGTGCGCCGACTGTTCAAACCAGATAATTTGCTTTTCCGGGGCCGTAAGATTATCGGCCCATTTGGCGGCCAGTTCCGAAGAAACATTGTGGTCATGCCGGCCTAGGAACAGGAACACGGGAGTGTCGACGCGTCGCACCGAAGACATGTCCAGCGATAAGACCTCTGACAACAAATGTTCCATCGAGAAATCGTTACCGTTCCAGACCGCCGCCACGTCGGCATCGGAATACTCTGGCGAGAGCTTTATTGCTGCAGCTTCCGCGTCGCCGCCACGGCGATTATGAACCATGCCGCCGTAGTAATTAAGCCACTTGCGCTGTTTGAAGAGACTTTGCAAGGGCACCGGGGCAGTGCCCTTGGCATACGGGGCTAACTCTTGGAGCTCGGCCACCGCTTTCGCATTGCCGTCTTCCTGCGCTTGTTGAAGGGTCCATGCCCACCCGCGCCGCTCGCTCTCCGGGGCATTGGATATCTGTCCGATACCGATGTAGGCATGCAGCCACTCAGGATGGCGCTGTGCAACCTCCAAGCCGAGGTAGCTGCCCCAAGAGTGGCCCAGCAAAAAGATCTTCTCCTTTCTGAACTCCCGCCGTAGCCATGCAACCATCTCCTCCGAGTCGGCGACCATCTGCTCGCGCGTCATCGAGGGTGCTATCACGGACGGCTCGTTAGCGGCGTAAGTCTTGCCGGCGCCCCGCTGGTCCCACTGGACGACCGTGAAATACTCCTCCCAGCCGCGTTGAAAATACCAACTGGTGGGCATTGATACCCAGCCTGGTCCGCCGTGGAGCATGAGAAGCACTGGATTGCGGCGATCCGACCCGCGGATCGATACCCACTGGTCGATGCCGCCAATGCGGACTTTCTCCAGCCGCTCCACGCCTTCGTCCGCAACCACCCGGCGGATCTCCGCGACCACTTTCACGGCATCGCTACGGCTTTCAGGCCAAGAGGCGGCGGATGAGTCGAGACTCGCAAGCCCGGTGACTGTCAGAGTGAGGAGCCAGAGGATTCGATTGCTCATTGGAATGGAAGAGCATAAAGGGGCAGACCTGAGCATTGTGACGCAATGGCAGTCGTCATAAAAGCCGTTCCGGAACGGGACTAATCTCCTTTGGGTTGGTTACTTTGGTCGAGGCGGGTTGCCAAGTAGAATTCCCGCCGTTGACTGATTGAAGCCGCGACGTGCCCGAAGTGTGTTGTCACAGGCGAAGGTTAGCGGCACTCAGTTGCGATCCTTTGACGTGTAAGTTCCAAATCGAACTTTCACGCTTCCATCCACTACATTGACTACGCCGATTTCCTGGGGGCCAAATTCAACCACTGCCGGCCAGGAGTGGCGGAAGCCTAGCGGCCATGCGGGCGGTCTGACTGTCTTCCAGCGGGCACCTCCATCGTCGCTTGCACTGACCTCATTGGAGCAGGAGGTGACAAACATGGTGCCGCTTTGGGTGGTCATGACGTGGGGCCCACAGCGCTGGTCCGCCAGCGGAGTGCCCAGGCCTGCCGGCCAGGTGTGGCCATCGGCCGAGATCTTGTAGGACACCGGACACTGCGGGTCATCCCCGCAGGTCTCAAGCACCATCAGGTAACCGCCGTCCGGACGCCGTGCCATCACGGGCATGCCAGGCCGGAGCAGGCCGCCACCGGGTTGGTTGGCGATCGTCACCGCCTTGCTCCAAGTGCGCCCCCCGTCGCGGGACAGTTGCTGCGATACCACCTGGTTATACGAGGGCTGCTCGTCCGCCCGGGTTTCGTCGGCGTAGACCACCGATAAGGTGCCATCTTCCAGGTGAGTGAAAACCGGCTCCCACACCCCCCGGTCCTTGCGACCGGCAGGGGATTCGTTGCGCGTGATGGTGCTGAGGAACCGCCAGCTGCGCCCCTGGTCGTCGCTGGCATACACGTTCAATTGGTAAGACACGCCATCGATGAGCGAGCGCATGGCCAGCAGAACGCGACCTTCGGGCAGGACGATCAGCTCGCCGTTGTCGAGCTTTCGCTTGGGCTCTTCCACCCGGGAGAGCGGCGCCCACGTGCGGGCATTGTCGTCGCTGACAGAGAGCTGCAGCGTGGTGGTCTCGCCGCCGGGATAGCGCGTCGTGACCGCCAGCCAGCGGCCGTCCGGCAGCCGTGCCAGGCGGCCCCAGCCCGCATTCTCCGCATCGACCGTGGCCGTATCGGTCCAGGTCACCTCGGTCGCCAGCGAAGGGAGCGCCACGGCTGTCAGCATGGCCAGCATCAGGGTGCGCAGGGGAAGCGTCAGTTGCATGTCCATCACCAGTAAGTTGCGTACAGGGCCACCAGGATCGCCAGTACCGCAAGCGAGGCGACGTTGAACGACGGGGAGGTGGCATAGCCCACGTCATCGGTACGGATGCGGTCGCGGTCGCCACTGGCGCGGGTGGCCAGCGCAACGCCGACCCCCAGCAGCAGCGTCGCCAGGAACACCACGCCCATGCGGTCCAGGAACGGCAGCGAGGGCCACAGCAGCTTGAACACCAGCGAGAGCAGGAACGAGCCCACTGCGGCGGCCAGCGCGCCGGCCTCGTTGGCGCGCTTCCAGAACAGACCCAGCAGGAAGATCACCACGATGCCGGGCGTGAAGAAGCCGGTGAACTCCTGGATGTACTGGAAGCCCTGGTCGAACCCGCCCAGCAACGGGCGGGCGGTCAGCACCGCGACGATGATGGCGATGGAAGCGGCAATGCGGCCGACCCGCACCAGCTTCGCCTGCGAGGCGTCAGGCGCGCGCTTGGCGTAGAAATCCAGGGTGAAAATGGTGGCCACGGAATTGATCTTGGACGCCAGCGAAGCGACGATGGCGGCGATCAGGGCGGCGAACACCAGGCCGAGGATGCCACTGGGCAGCAGTGCCAGCATGGTGGGGTAGGCGGCGTCGGGGCGCTCCAGGTCCGGGGCCAGCATCACCGCGGCGATACCGGGCAACACCACGATGGCCGGGATCAGCAGCTTGAGGAAGGCGGCGAACACCACCCCCTTCTGGGCTTCGCGCAGGTTCTTGGCGGCCAGTGCCCGCTGGATGATGTACTGGTTGAAACCCCAGTAGCTGAGATTGGCGATCCACATGCCGCCCAGCAGCACCGACAACCCCGGCAGATCCTTGTAGAACGGGTTGTCCTTGCTGAGGATCATCTCGAACCGTTCCGGGTGCTGCTGCCAGAGCTGCATGAAGCCATCGCTGACGCTGCCGTCCCCGATTCTGCTCAAGGTGATGATGGTCACCAGCAGGCCACCCAGCACCAGCAGGCACACCTGCACGATGTCGGTCAGCGCCACCGCCTTCAGGCCGCCATACAGTTGGTAGGCCAGCGCGAACGCTCCCAGCAGCACCAGCGCCACGTCCTGGTCCAGGCCGGCAACGCCGGCGATGGCGATGGAGCCCAGCCACAGGATGGAGGTCAGGTTGACGAACACATACAGGCCCAGCCAGAACACCGCCATCAGGGTGCGGATCCGATTGCCGTAACGCTCCTGCAGGAACTGCGGCATGGTGGTGATGCCATTGCGCAGGAAAATCGGCAGGAACCACTTGCCGACGATCAGCAGGGTGAGCGCCGCCATCCATTCATAGGAGGCGATGGCCAGTCCGATGGCGTAGCCGGAGCCGGACATGCCGATGATCTGTTCGGCCGAGATGTTGGCGGCGATCAGCGACGCACCGATCGCCCACCACGGCAGGCTGCGGCTGGCCAGGAAGTAGTCCTGCGCCGACTTCTGCTGGCCCGCCTTCTCGCGCGACACCCATTGCGCAAGGACGAAGATGCCCGCCAGGTAGGCCAGTACGATGCTGATATCGAGGGTGGAAAGGCTCATGGAATCTCCGCGGAAGTCCCACGCACTGCGCGGGGCGGCAAGCTGGTGGGGTCGCCGGCGAACCGGGCTTCGGGTAGACCGGCGATACCGGCATCGATCGCAAGCAGGTGGCCGGCAAGAGGCTCCTGTGCACGCACGGCGGCGCTCAGCCCGTCGTGCGCACTGGTGATGAACAGCATGCGGTGCGCAGGCCCGCCGAACGCCGGGCGGGTGGGTTGGCTGACCGGCGTGGCAATCGAGCGGTCCTCGTTGCCGTCCGGCAGGTAGCGCACCACACGGGCGTCGCCCCAGCGGGCGTTCCAGAGCCCGCCGTCCGCATCGACGGCACTGCCGTCGGGCTCGCCGACCTCGTCGCGCAGATCGACGAACAGCTGCGCCTGCCCGAGCGTGTTGGCGTAATCGCATCGCCAGATCTGTTTCTGCAGCGAGTCACAGAAGTACATCGTGTCGCCGCTGGGGCTGAAAGCAATGCTGTTGGAGATCGCTGCCGGCGGAAGCCGCAGGGTCTCCAGGGTCAGGTCCGCGTTGAGGCGAAGGAAGGGCGCAACCGCTTGCTTCGGCCCTTCGGCGGGCTCATGGAGCATGCCGAACACGAATCTGCCTTGACGGTCGCAGGCGCCATCATTGGCACGCGTATCGGTGGGCGCCACCCCATGCAGGCCCTGCAGGTCACGGAATTCGTTACGCTCGGGATGGAAGAATGCCAGCCGCGAGGCCAGCGCCAGCAGCAGCCAGCCATCGGCTTCGCACAGCGCCATCGCGGCCAGCCGCTCGGGCATGGGCCAGCGGGCTGTCGCGCCGTCCTGCGGGCGGTAGCGCCACAGCTGCGACCGCTGGATATCGGTCCAGTACACCACCTGCTCGCGGTCGCACCACAGCACCCCTTCGCCCAGTGTGTTCGCCGAGGCAACCGCCACGCTCACCGGGCCGCTCACACCCAGCCTCCATCCACGATGAAGTCCTGGCCGGTGCACATGCGACTGTCATCGGCGGCCAGGAACAATGCGGCACGGGCAAGATCGTCCGCACGCAGGTACCCCGGCAGGCATTGCGAGCGCCGCAGCTGCGCTTCACCTTCCGCATCCAGCCACAACCGCTGCTGTTTCTCGGTGATCACCCAGCCGGGGACCAGCGCGTTGATGCGGATACGGTCCTGGCCCAGCTCGCGCGCCAGCCCGTTGACCAGCCCATGTACCGCCGATTTGGCCATGGCGTACAGGGGGTAACCACTGTTCTTGATCATCCAGCCGGTCGAGCCCAGACAGATGATCGAGCCGCCGCCCAGCGCCTGCATGTCCGGCGCCACGGCCTGGATCGCGAAGTACTGGTGGCGCAGATTGACCGCCACGCTGCGCTCGAAATCGGCCACGCCGCTGTCGGCCAGCTCATGGCGCGCATCGTTGGCCGCGTTGTTGACCAGCACCGAGAAAGGCCCGACCAGGCCACGGGCCTCGGCGATGGTGGTGCGCAACGCCTCGATATCGGTGATGTCGCAGCGCAGGTAGCGCGGCGCCTGCTCGACGTCACGCAGGTCATCCAGCAAGGCCTGGGCGCCGTCGTCATCGATGTCCAGGAACGCCACTTTCGCGCCCTGCCGGGCGAAATGCGCCACGAAGGCGGCGCCAATGCCGGTCGCGCCACCGGTGATCAACACCGCACGGCCATGCAGGCTGGGGTATCGGGCCATGGTCGTCATCGCGCTCACCATTCGGCCACGCTGCCATCGGCATGGCGCCAGATCGGGTTGCGCCACCGGTGCCCTTCGGCGGCCCGCTCATCGACGTAGGCCTGGTTGATCTCGATGCCCAGGCCGGGGCCATTTGGAATCTTGACGAACCCTTCGTTGTAATCGAAGGGCGAGCGGTCGACCAGATAATCGAGCAGGTCATTGCTGGCGTTGTAGTGGATGCCCAGGCTCTGTTCCTGGATGAAGGCGTTGTAGCAGACCGCATCCAGCTGCAGGTTGGCGGCGAGCGCGATCGGACCAAGCGGGCAGTGCAGGGCGATGGCAACGTCATACGCCTCTGCCATGGCCGCGATCTTGCGGGTTTCGGTAATGCCGCCGGAGTGCGACGGGTCTGGCTGCAGGATGTCCACGCCGCCCGCCTGCAGAACCTTCTTGAAATCGAACCTGGAGTACAGGCGTTCCCCCAGCGCGATCGGGGCGGGGGAGAGGGCCGCCAGTTCCGGAATCGCCTCCAGGTGATCGGACAACACCGGTTCTTCGATGAACATCAGGCCGAACGGCGACAGCTCACGCATGAGCACCTTCGCCATCGGCTTGTGCACGCGGCCGTGGAAGTCCACCGCCAGGCCGATCCCGGGCCCCACCGCATCGCGGACGGCCTGCACGTTTTCCAGCACCCGCGTGACCCTGTCGTGCGTATCGACGAACTGCATTTCTTCGGTGGCATTCATCTTCACCGCGGTGAATCCACGCGCCACCGCCTCTGACGCCGCGCGGGCGGTATCGGCCGGGCGATCGCCACCGATCCACGAGTACACGCGGATGCGGTCGCGCACCGGGCCACCCAACAGCGCATGCACCGGGACATCCAGCGCCTTGCCATGAATGTCCCACAGTGCCTGGTCGATCCCGGCCAGCGCACTCATCAGGATCGGTCCGCCGCGGTAGAAACCGCCGCGATAGAGCACGTTCCAGTGGTCCTCGATGTGTCTGGGATCCTTGCCGATGAGGTAATCGGACAGTTCCTCGACCGCGGCGGCCACGGTATGCGCGCGGCCCTCGACGATAGGCTCGCCCCAGCCGCAGATGCCGGCGTCGGTATCGATGCGAACGAACAGCCAGCGTGGGGGCACCAGGTAGGTGGTGATGGCGGTGATCTTCATGCGGTGAGGTCCGTGTTGGTGCTGTTCCAGGCGTCGACGAACGCGCGCGCGCGGCGCGCCACTTCCGTGGGCGGGGTCTTCGGGGCATACAAGGCCGAGCCGATGCCAAAGCCGGCCGCGCCCATCTGGCGGTAGGCCGCCATGCGTTCGGGGGTGATGCCGCCCACCGGTAGAAGCGCTGTGCCGGCAGGCAGCACGCTGGCCCACGCTTTCAGCACCGGCGGCGGCAACTGCTCGGCAGGGAACAGCTTCAGTGCATCGGCACCGGCACGCAGCGCGGAGAACGCCTCGGTGGGCGTGGCCACGCCCGGGGTACAGCGCATGCCTTTGGCGTGCGCGGCGGCGATGACCTCGATGTCGGCGTGCGGCATGACGATCAGCCGGCCGCCAGCGTTTGCTACGTCATCCACTTGGGCGGTGGTGAGGACGGTGCCCGCGCCGATCAGGCAACGATCACCGAGCTGACTGGCTAACAAGGCGATGCTCTCCAGCGGCTGCGGAGAGTTCAGCGGCACTTCCAGGATATGGAACCCGGCATCGGCCAGTGCGGCACCGATCGCGGGGGCCTCCTGCGGGGTGAGCCCGCGCAGGATGGCAACCAATGGGAGGGGTTGCATCCAGGCGGTGCTCATGGGAAATCCTTCAGCGTGGGGGTTTGCGCGGGGCGCGGATTCCCTTCAGGTTGGCCCGGGAATCGGCAATCATGTCCAGCATCGCCGCACGCGCCGCCTCCGGCTGCTTCAGCCGGATCGCGTCGTACACTTCGAAGTGGCGCGGCAGCGAGTACTTGAAGTCCTTGGCGGTCTGCGCCGAGAGCAGGAAGAACGTGCCCAGCGCAGCGTCGATCACCGAGAACAACGAACCCAGCAGCTCGTTGTTGGTGGCCTCCAGCACACTCTCGTGGAAGGAGAGATCCGCCTTGGCCCACGCGTCCTGATCGAGCGCGTCGGCCATCGCCTGGTAGGCCGCCTTGATCTTGGCGAGCTGCGCGGGCGAACGTCGCTGCGCTGCCGAGGCGGCCGCTGCAGGCTCGATCACTTCGCGCATTTCCACCAGCTTGTCCACGAAGTCCTGGGTGGGCATCAACGCGCAGCGCCACGCCAGGATGTCGCTGTCCAGCTGCTTCCAGAACCGGGGCTCGCGCACCCGCGAACCGGTTTTCTGCTTGGTTTCGATCAGCCCCTTGGAGCCGAGCACCTTCAGCCCCTCGCGAAGCGCGGAGCGGCTCACCGACAGGGTCTGTGCTAGCAGCTCTTCCTTGGGCAGATACTCGCCCGGCTTGATCGTGCCACTGATGATGCGCTGTCCAATTTCCTGGGTAACCTGATCGTGAAGGTTGCGTAGCTCGATCCGTTTCACAGACACCCCTTTGGCTTGGTGCTCCGCTGAGCGCGGTCACTCCTATTATCCGACAAAAGGGGTTCGGCAGGGTGGCTTGCATGGACATGGGGGCGGCCGTCATCACAGTTTGAACCGGAAGCCCATGGCCACGGTCTTGTCCTGGTAGCGGATATCGCGGGGCCGCGTATCGCCGCTGCCCCAGAACTGGTGCAGATTGTTGCCCAGCAGATTGGTCGCCGAGAACACCACGGTGGCGCGAGGGGTCACGTCGTAGCTGATCGAGAAGTCCAGCGAGCTGGCCGGCTCGACCTGGTCTTCGGTGCCGGCGACGGTCGGCTGGGTGAAGAAGTCGATGTAGCGGCTGCGATAGCCGTAGGCCAGGCGCGCGGACAGGCCGAAGTTCTCGTAGAAGAGCACGGCGTTGTAGTTGTTTTTTGATACGTTCTGCAGCGGGCGGGAAACCACCGGGCCACCGATGAACTCCGGCGATTTGGTGTCGCCCTCGATGTAGGTGTAGTTCAACTGCGCACCCAGTCCGCTCCATGCGCCGGGCAGGAAGTCGAAGGTCTGCTGGTACGCCAGTTCCACGCCCTGCAGATGGCCGCTGCCGGCACTCTGGGGCGAGGAGAGCTCGTAGTCCTCACCGGCGATGACCACATTGGTAATGTAGTTCTGGATGTAGCCATCGATATCGCGATAGAACACGCCCGCACTGGCATAACCTACCGGCGAGAAGTACCACTCCAGCGACATGTCGTAGTTGGTCGACTTGATCGGGCTCAGGTCGGGGTTGCCGCTGCTGGCCACACCCGCACGATTGACAGTGCCCGGGTTCAGCGAAATCGACGGGTTCAGCGCACCGAAATCGGGGTAGCTCAGGGTCTTGGCGGCAAGCACGCGCAACTGCCAGGCATCATTGAAGTGCAGGTTCAAGCTGGCATTGGGCAGCGTATTGGTGTCCTGCGTGTTTCGCGTGATCGCGCTGTAGACGCCAGTGCTGGCGTCGAACGAGAAGGCATTGAGCTCGCGCTTGATCTTCTCCGCGCGCACGCCCACCAAGCCGTCCACACGCAGGCCGAACACATCGAAATCGTACTTGGCCTGCACGTAGCCCGCGGACTTGCGCTCCTGGATGTCGAAGAAGCGACCGGGGTTCTCGGCAGCCAGGCCGTCCGGCAGGCCGTAATAAGCGCGAAGTTCATCCGCGTTGTTGATCAGGTAGTCGTAGCACGGGGTGAGGAAGGACTGGCTCAGCGCCGAGTTGCCACGCTTGCTGCAGAAGAAGCTGTTGGCCGGGACCAGCCCCACCACCTGGTTGGCCGGGTTCGGGTTGGCGGTGATGTTGCCGGTGCCTGCACCACCCGGCGGCGGGGTGCTGATTTCCACGCTGCCCTTGGCGCTGGCGTTGCGGTCTGCATAGCGAAGGCCGAACTGCAGGAATGCGATGGGGCCGTCCAGGAAATCGAACTTGCCATCTCCTCGCCAGCTGTTCTCTTCACCGCGGGATTCGCCCCAAGTCTGGAAGAGGCCATTCAGATAGAACCGTGACGGATCCATGGCCGGGTTGCCCGCCAGGTACCAGTTCTGATGATTGCCCGCCGTGCCGTCCCACACTGTGGTGATAGGACCGCTCAGGAACGTATCGATGATGAAGTTCTCATCACGGTAATAGCCGGACGTGCGCGCGACCTCGGTGGAGAGGTGCAGCTGGTCGCCATTCCATTTGAAGCCGAGCGCGTTCTGAATATCCTGGCCGCGCTGCTTGTGCGCCTGGGTACTGCTGGCAGCGTAGGTGTCGCCGGTCCAGGAACCACCGGTGGCATCGCAGATTGTCTGACCCGAGAGCGGGCCCGCCAGCTGGTTTGGATAGCAGTTGCTGCCCACCTCCAGTCCGGTGGGTGGCACCACCCCGACCGGGAAGCTGAAAAGGAACGCCTGGTCATAGTCGTCGCGCACGTAGTCGTACAGACCTTCAACGTAAACCTCGGTGTTCTCGCTCGGCTTCCACTGCAAGGCATAGTTGAATGCGCTGCGCTTCCGGTCGCCATGGTTGTAGTTGGTGCCCCAGCCGTTGGGCGCAGCGATCAGGTTGCCGTCATCGGTCCGCATCGGCGAGCTGTCCGGATTCTCCAGCACCTTCGGAAAGTCGCCCCAGACGGCGTCGTAGGCGTAACGCTTGCCGATGTAGCCGAAGTTGACCATCGCACCGATCTCACCGGCGTCGGTGTCCCAGCGGTTGCTCAGCAACAGGCTGGCCGAAGGATCGATGTCGCCGGCGTACTTGCTGTGGGTGCCGGTGACGGTACCGGCGATTTCAGCCCCATCGAAGTCGAGCGGGCGGCGCAACTGGATGTCCACCAGGCCGGCGATGCCACCCAGCGGGAGGCTCGCCTCGCTGCTCTTGTAGACGTTGAGGCTCTTGATGGCCGTGGCCGGCAGGTTCTGGAACGCGTAACCACGGCCGGAACTGCTGAAGATCTCGCGTCCGTTGAGGGTGCTGATCACATTGGGCAACCCGCGGATGACCACGCCGGTGGTTTCGCCTTGGTTGCCTTGGGCGATCTGCACGCCGGTCACGCGCTGCAGCGCATCGGCCACACTGTTGTCGGGCAGCTTGCCGATGTCCTCAGCGACGATCGAGTCGACTACCATCGCCGCCTCCTGTTTGATCGTCTGGGCGGTCTGCAGGCTCTGGCGCAGCGCGGTGACCGTGACGGTATCCAGGTCGACGGCGGTGGGCTGCGCAGCCGGGTGGGGCGTGGCTACATTCACCGCACCCGCGGTCTGCGCCTGCACCAAGGCGGGCAGGGCAAGGGCGGACAGGATGGCCAAGGAGAGCAGGGTGCGGGAAGAATGGCGGGTCATGGCGGTATCTCCGGATTCCGGAAAGCGAGCGCGGTGGGTGGCCCGCCATCGGTCGATGGCGGGCCGTCAGGTGTCAGAACGCAGGAACGGACTTGCGTGGCGTTTTTGCCAGGGTGCGGAACAGCTCCGCCTCTCGAGCGCGATACGGCGTGCCGTCGGCCTTGAGCAGGTCGTGGAACCACACGGTGGGGGCCTCCATCGTGTACGGGCGCTGCCAGCTGTCCCAGGGGAAGCGGGTCTGGATCGCGCCGTCGACGAAGCCCCAGTTGATCATCCCGATGTTCTCGCGGCGGGCGATCGGCAGGATCGTGTCCACATTGGAGCCGGCGCCGCGGGCGAGCCACTCGGTGCAGATCAGCGGGCGGCCATACTTGCGCAGTTGCTTGATGCGGGACACAAACGCTTCGGGCTGCTCGTAGTTGTGGAAAGTGATCACGTCCGAGCGCTCCAACTGCGTGCGTTGGATCGAAGTGAGCGAGGCGGCGCCGGGCGACCAGTCATCACCGATCCACACGCCGCTGGTGAGCGGCTGCACCGGCCTTTTGGCACGCGCCCAATCGAAGATCTGCGGCAACAGCTCGGCGATGCGTTCCTGCTCGCCCTTCAACTGCTTGTCCATGTAGTTGCCGCCACCCGGGTTGTCCGGTTCGTTCCACAGGTCCCAGGCGAGCACGCGCGTGTCGTTGGCGAACGCGCCGACGACACCTTCCACGTAATTACGGAAGTGCGCGTCATTGGCCGGGTCCACCAGCATGTGGCGGCTCGGGCTCTGCACCCAGCCGGAGTTGTGCACGCCGGGAATCGGGCGGCGTTGCGCCCCCAGCACCGGATCGGGGTCCCAGCAGCTGTCGAACAGGACCAGCATCGGGCGGATGCCGTGCTTGTCGGCGATGCTCAGGAAGGTATCGACCCGCTTGAGGAACCCTTGCGGGTCCTGCTGCCAGAGCAGATCGTGGAGGTACACGCGCATGGTGTTCATGCCGAACTGCTCGTGTGCCCAGCCAAGCTCGCGGTCGATGGCCTCCGGGTCGAAGGTGTCGGCCTGGAACATCTCAAGCTGGTTGATGGCGTTGGAGGTGGTGTAGTTCGCCCCCACCAGCCATTCCTGTTTCGCATACCAGCTTTCAGCCTGCGCCGGCGTCCAGCGTACGGCTTCGGTCGCATGCGCCATCGGCGCAACGGCGAGCAAAGTCGCCAGCAGGAGGGAAGGCCACTTTCGCATGAGATGCATCTCCTTCGATCATGAGCTGCCCGTCCTGGCCGAAACCGGGAGGCGGGCGCTACGTGGTGGTGGTGCCGGCGCAGAGACCGGCAGGTGCGCAGGGCGCGGGATCAGCGGCGTTGCTTGGCAGCGCGGTCCGTAGTGAAGTCGTAGACGATCCGGTTCAGATAGGTCTCACCCGGTGCCAGACGCGCCGAACCGAACGCCGGTTGATTCGGGGTATCGGGGAACAACTGCGGTTCCAGCGCGATCGCATCGCCCTGGCGATACACGCGGCCACTCTTGCCCACCGTGCTGCCATCCAGGAAGTTGCCCGAATAGAACTGCAGCCCTGGCTGGGTGGAGAGCAGCGTCATCACGCGACCCGAGCGCGGGTCGTGGACGCGGGCGACTTCGCGCAGTTCACGCGCCGGTGCCGTGCTGATGACCCAGTTGTGGTCGTAGCCTTGGCCGTGCAGCAACTGCGGTTCGTCGCCCCGGCGCAGGTCGCGACCGATCGCCTTAGGCGTGCGGAAATCGAACGCGGTCCCTGCCACTGGTTGCAGCATCCCAGTGGGAATCAAGGTCGCATCCACCGGCGTATAGGCGCTGGCCGGAATGGTCAGCTCGTGCTCCATCGCCGAGCCCGATCCCTCACCGGAGAGATTCCAGTAGGAATGGTTGCTGAGGTTGACGATGGTGGGCGCGTCGGTGGTGGCGCTGTAGTCGATCTCCAGCCGGCCATTGCCCTTCAAGGCGTAGGTCGCGGTGACCGTGAGCGTGCCGGGGAAGCCCATGTCGCCATCCGGACTGACGTGCCGCAAGGTAGCGTGGTCCGGGGTGACGTCGACGACCTGCCAGACCACCTTGTCGAATCCCCGGGTTCCACCGTGCAGGCTGTTGGGACCGTTGTTGACGGGCACCTGGTAGCTCTTCCCATCGAGGGTGAAGCGGCCCTTGGCAATGCGGTTGGCGAACCGGCCGACGATGGTGCCGAAGTACTGCGGCTTGTCGAGCGTGGATTGCAGGTCTTTGTCGCCCAGCAGCACGTCGGCGAACACACCCTCGCGGTCTGGCACTTCCAGCGAATGCAGTGCTGCGCCCAAGGTCAGGACCCGCGCCTGCATGCCGCTGCCATCGCGCAGCAAGATGGATTCCACTTGGGTTCCATCCGGCAACTTGCCCACAACCGTCCGCTCCTGGCCCTCAGCGACGCCCACTGCGGAAAGTGCCAGTACGCCGATCAATCCCGCCGTTTTCCCCTTGCCAGCACGCATTGCTCAAGACCCCTCTCGATGTCGTGGAGCGTACAAAAACATATAATCAGACAATACGCACGTTGCGACGCAACAAGCGTTCAATGTGGACGGTCAGTGCGCCGCGGCAGCCATCGCATGGATGGCCGAAAATCCGCGCACCACGGCGTCCGGCGACGCGGTCGGCCGCGCTGCGATGCCGAGTTCGGCCAATGCCGCCTGGTAAAGCCGGTTGACCGGACCGGAACCGACCAAGGGCACTGAGGCATTTTTCAAGGAAGGAAACAGCGCTAACGCGTCGGCGATCTCCGCGCCGACCAGCAGGCCGCGCAGGTAGGAACTTGTCTGGTCGCGAGGCAGTGCACCCCGGATCATCCTCGCGCGAACGCCGAAGAGCAGGGCGCCCAACCCGAGGGGGCCGTTTGCCGCCGCGCGCACACCTTCGGCAAAGGCCGCCCCGGGTGTGCCGGGCCCCTCAAGCACGGATGCCAGCAGGCCGGCGCTGGCCAAACGGTCGAACAGCTCCCCCGACATTGAGGTCATGAAACTGTCCACACGCCCATCAATGAGCTGTATCCACTTCGTGTGCGTACCAGGCAGGGCGACGATGGCACCCAGGTCGATGTTTCCGGCACTGAGCAAGCCCAGCAACTCGGTCTCCTCACCGCGCAGGACGTCGTGCGCACCGTCGACGGGGCGCACGCATGCCATGCCAGGCACGATGCTCACATCCAGCGTACCGATGCGGGTGGGTACCAGGCTCAGCGCGACCGCCTCCACGCCCGCAGGACAATCCACATAGCCCGCATCGATCCAACCAACGTTGGAGCCGATCATGCCGGCGGCATAGGCATGGCCGGCGTCGGGCCACCGCGCCCGGATCGCATCGGCGGCGGCGGCCATACCTTCGCGCTGCAGCAGTGCCACTCCGGCGGGCGTTTCGTATGCGTCCAGCCGTCGTCCATCGGTCCCGATCAGGTAGGCCCGCAGATTGGAGCTGCCCCAGTTGATGCCAATGATGCTGTCCGTGTGACGCTGGTGCATAGCGGATCCTCAAGGTGGACGGAGTGTTGCCTATTGTCCGATTATATGATTTGGTTGTGCGGCGCTGGCAAGCCTGTCAGTGCGACATTCCACGGGAGGGGAAGATGTTCAATGGCACGCTTCGTACGCTGGTGGTCATGGCGCTCCTGCAGGCATCGGGCGGCGTATCCGCCATAACGCCGGCAACGGACAATCCACTTCTACTGTCCGGGCCAGACCCGTGGATCACCCGCGAGGGCCAGATCTTCTACTACATGGGCACCCACGGTGACCGGCTGGCCATCCGCGTCACCACCGATCTCGCCAAGCTGGATGCTGCACAGGAAATCACGGTGTGGCGGCCACCGGCGACCGGTCCCAATGCCACCTCGATCTGGGCCCCGGAACTGCACCGCATCGAGGGCAAGTGGTACATCTACTACACGGCTGCCGCCAGCGGCATTGCCGAAGGGCAGGAAGACTCACACCGCGGCGTGTTCGTGCTCGAAAACAGCAGCGCCGACCCCACCACCGGCGAATGGCGCGACCGCGGTCGTTTGGCCACCGCTCATCCTGGGATCGATGGCACGACTTTCAGCACGGGAGGAAAGCGCTATTTCGTTTACTCCCCGTATATCGGGCCGGACAGTGTGCTGGCCATCGTGGCCATGTCCAACCCATGGACACTGACGGGAGCGGAAACCATCATCGCGCGCCCCGACCAGACCTGGGAGCGGCAGGGCGGCAGGCAGATCCTAGAAGGGCCCGAATTCCTCCAGGGCCCGAACGGGGACCTGTTTCTGACCTACTCAGGCAGCGCCTGCTGGTCCGATGATTACGCCATTGGCCTGTTGCACGCCAAAGCAGGCGCAGATCCCTTGGATGCAAAGGCGTGGTCCAAGGAAAAGCGCCCTATCTTGGCGAAGAACCCGGCCGGCAATGTATATGCGCCGGGGCATAACGGGTTCTTCCATATGAGTGACGGAACGCCATGGATCGTATATCACGCCAATCCGGGCCCTGAAATGGGCTGTACATCCGAACGTTCGCCGCGCGTGCAGCCCGTGCATTGGGATGAGGAGGGCAGGCCTGCACTGGACCTGCCTGTAGGGAAGAGCGCCAAAGTGCTCAAATAGCTACGGTGGGCGGATGTTCGAACTGACAAGAGCGCCCCAGGCATGGGGCTCAATACTCGGTTTATATCGGCAAACGCTTTGATGCTTGGATGCGGGCATTGCGCGCCGCGACCTGGCCTTTTCTTTCGTGACTGGGAAGCCGGTGGGTATAGGATGGTTGGGCGCGGGCCCGAGCACGCCAGCCCGGACTGAAAAGGAGATACCCATGGAACTGCTGCCGAAGGCGATAGCTGACGGGCGGGGCAAACTCTATGTGACCCTCCCTGAGTTTCGAGAAGCTTTTAGACAGATGTTCCAAGCGGTCGAGCAGCTCCCGAAGGCCGTCATTGACCGCGGCAGGGCTTTGGCCTACCCGCAGTTGCATCACGCTTGTGTTCAGGGCGACATCGAGCTGGTCGAAGCGTTGCTAAGTCGAGGTGTAGGGCCTAACAGCTATCCTTTCACGGAAGACGAAGGCGATGAGCCGCCTCTGGTTTGGCTGGTGATGGCAGAAGAGATGAAAATTGACGCGAAGATATCTGTTGCGTCCGTCCTGATTCGATATGGCGCGGATGTGGAGGAAGGGGATGCCCTCTCGTTGGCGCAGCAATTGGGAGACTGGCCCTTCGCAAATTACCTAGAGGAGGCGGGGCGAGGCCAGCCACAAACGGCTGGATAGGGGCTAGGCGAGTACGGACAGGGGCAGGTGCATACCCGAAGCGATAGCAACTTGGGATAGAGCCAACTCTCGCCGGCCCTTTCAGCGCCCCGAGGAACATCGGCCCAGGTGGGTGCGCAGCGCTACTCGCCATCCACCGCATAAGCAGCGTGCACCAAGGCCAAGTGACTCAGTCCTTGTGGCGTGTTGCCTAGCCCCTGTTCCTGGTGGGGATCCCACATCTCCGGCATCAGGCCTACGTCGTTCTGGACCCGGGCCAGCAGCGCGCCGAACAAGCGACTGGCTTCTTCCTTCTCGCCCAGCAGGCCGTAGGCCTCCACCATCCAGAACGCGCAACTGATGAACGTGCTTTCGCAGTCCTGCATGCCGCTGTAGCGCCACAGCAGATCGCCGCTGTCATCGGACAGTTCGCGCCGCATGGCCTCTCGCGTTGAGATGAAGCGCTCCCGACGCACGTCGCCCAGGCCGAAGCGCGAGGCCAGCATCAGGCTCGCATCCAGACGATCGCTGCCGGCGTGCATCACGTAGCTCTGCTTTGCCTCATTCCAGCAGTGCGCGTCCACCCAGTCGAGGATGCGTTCCTTCTCGCGCTGCCAGCGCGGCAGGCGAGCGGTGGTGATGTGACCGGCCTCAGCCAGCTCACAGGCCCGTCGCAACGCCATCCAGCATTCCACCTTGGACATTGTGTAGTGCTGCGCGTCGCCCAGTTCCCAGAAGCCGCTGTCCTTGCGCATCCAGTTGTCGGCGCATTCGTCGGCGAGCTCGAACAGCAGCCGGGCGGTGGTGGGATCGAGGATGTGGCCTGCCTCGATCATCCGGCTGGCCATTTCCAGCACGTCACCGTAGGCGCAGGTCTGCAACTGCTCGGCGGCGGCGTTGCCCACGCGGACCGGTTGGCTGTTGCGGTAACCCGGCACGTCGATGCAGCGCTCTTTTTCGACCCGTTCGCCGCGCAGCGTGTAGCAAGGCGCGAGCCCGGGGCGGTGGCGGCCGATCGTGGTCATCAGCCAGCTGAAGCCGGCCTTGGCGTCGGGCAGGGCACCCACACGCAGGAAGGTTTTGATGACGTATGCAGCATCGCGCACCCAGGCGTAGCGGTAGTCCCAGTTCTTGTCCCCGCCGATGCGTTCCGGCAGAGAGGTGCTCACGGCGGCGGCGATGGCGCCGGTGGGGGCGAACCAGAGGAATTTGAGCGCCAAGGCCGAGCGGATGACCTCGTCGCGTCGGCTGGCGTCGCAGTGAAGGTCGTCCACCCACTGGCGCCATTCCCGATCAGAGCGGTCGATGCGGGTATCGATATCGACCAAGGGCGGAACCGGGAGCACTTCGTCCTGCGAGGCCAGCAGCGCGATAATCTCCCGGTCGCCGGGCGTAAGGGTCACGGTGCCGCGGAGTTCCCGGTCATCGCAATTGCCGATCTGCACGCGTTCGGAATAGCGCAGCATCGTCATGACTGGGCCGGCGTGATGCACGCACCCGTTTGGGGTGTCGCTCATCCACGGCGTGCAGGCCCCGGCGCGCGTGCCGGGCTGGTAGAGCAGATCGAAGCTGACCTCTCCCTCGACGCCTTCCATCCGGCGAGCCAGCTCGGACCAGGGCAGCCGCCCGGCGGGACCGCTGTTGAGCGACTCGGTCACGCGGGCCAGGCCGGTGCTGGTGCGAACGTCGGTCTCCAACACATTGCTGTTGTCGCGGTAGCGCCGCTGCACCTGCTGAACGTCGCGGGCTTGGAGCACAAAACGACCGCCGGCCGGGGCATCGAGCAGGCGGTCGAGCAAGGGCGGTGCGTCCATGCACGGGGCGCACCACCAGTCGATGCTGCCATCCGGCGCGATGAGCGCACTGGAGCGCCCATCGCCAATGGCGGCGTAGGAGTGGATGGGCGCATACCCGTCCGCGTCGCGCTCGGCAGGCACGCTATCGGCATCGCTGGAGCTAGCGGTCACGGCAGCAGCATGCCGCCGGTGGCGCCGATCACCTCACCGGTGATGTAGCTCGATTCCTGGGTGGCCAGCAGCACGTAGGCCGACGCCATTTCCACCGGCTGGCCCGCCCGCTTCAGCGGCGTCTGCGAGCCGAACTCCGGAATGGCCTCAGGCGGTTGGCCGCCGGCAGGCTGCAAGGGCGTCCAGATCGGACCCGGAGCAACTGCGTTCACGCGGATGCCGCGCTCGGCCACCTGCTGGGCCAGGGCCTTGGTGAAGTTCACGATGGCCGCCTTGGTGGGGGCGTAGTCCAGCAGGTTGGGCGATGGCTGATAGGCCTGGATGGACGCAGTGTTGATGATGGTGGCGCCGGCGGGCAAATGCGGCAGGGCAGCCTTGCACACCCAGAACAGCGCATGCACGTTGGTGCGGAAGGTGGCGTCGAATTGCTCGGTGGTGAGGTCTTCGATCTTTTCCACGGCCAGTTGCTTGCCGGCAATGTTGGCGACCACGTCCAGCCCGCCCAGCGCCTTGACCGCCTGCGCCACCAAGTCGCCGCAGAACTGCTCCTCTTGGAGGTCACCCGGGATGGCGATCGCCTTGCGGCCTTCGGCTTCAATCAGCGCCACCACTTCGGCGGCGTCGTCTTCTTCTTCGGGTAGGTAGTTCAGCGCCACGTCGGCGCCCTCGCGCGCGAAGGCAATGGCCACTGCGCGGCCGATGCCGGAATCGGCACCGGTCACCAGCGCCTTGCGGCCCTTCATGCGCCCCAGGCCCACGTAGCTTTTCTCGCCATGGTCAGCCGCCGGCTTGAGTTCATGAACAGTGCCGGGCGGGGTTTGAACCTGGGTCGGGTAGGTCGGCTGTGGGAACTGGGTCAGCGGGTTCTGCATGTCGTATTGGTGGCGGGAAGTCATTGGAATCCTTGGGGGAGGAGGGAGAACAGGCCTTACAGGGTGACCGCGCCGCCGGAGACGGTAAGCAGTGCGCCGGAGGTGTAGCTCGCACCGTCGGCAGCGAGCATCACGTAGGCCGAGGCGAGTTCGGCCGGCTGGCCGGGACGACCGAACGGGGTCTGGCTGCCGAACTGCTCAACTTCCTCCGCGGCCATGCCGGCGGGAATGAAGGGCGTCCAGATCGGGCCGGGCAACACCGCGTTGACACGGATGCCCTTCTCGGCGAGAAGGCCGGCCAGGCCGATGGTGAGATTGGCCACCGCGCCCTTGGTGGCCGAATAGGGCAGGATGTTGGGGGTGGGCTTCTTGGAGTTCACGGATGCGGTGTTGATGACCGAGCCGCCGTCCTGCAGGTGCGGCACGCACAGTCGGGTCAGGTTGAAGACCGCGTGCACATTGGTATCGAACGTTTTTCGCCAGTCGTCCAGGGTGATGTCGTCGAAGGATTCGTAGTAGCGCTGATAAGCGGCGTTGTTGACCAGAATGTCCAGGCCGCCAAGTTCGCCGGTGACCTGCTTGACGAGCGCCTCGGCCTGGGCGTCGTCACTGATGTCGCAGGGGCACAGGACGGCCTTCTGACCCGCCGCTTCGATCAGAGCGCCAATGCTGGCGGCATCCTTCTCCTCGCCCTCAAGGAACGCGATAGCCACATCGGCGCCTTCCCGGGCGTAGGCAATGGCTACCGCCGCACCAATACCGCTGTCGCCGCCGGTAATCAGAGCTTTCTTGCCTTTCAGCAAGCCGTGACCAACGTAGCTTTCCTCACCGTGGTCTGGCCGAGGATCGAGCTTGTCGGTCTTGCCGGGAAACGACTGCTGCTGCGCCTTGAACGGCGGCTTCGGGTAGTTGGGCACGGGCATCGGCGGAGCCTCTGTTGGGTTGAGGAAAAGTTAGTGTGCGGACGCCTTGGTCAACGTCGCGGCCCAGTGGTGTCGATGCAATGTGCAGGGCCTGACCGACCGGAGGGTCAAAGCGGGTAGGCGATGGTCGTCATGATGCTGTTCTCGGCTTGGCGTGAATCAAGCCGGGTGTGCTGGACCACGACCGGAACATCGGATTCGATAACGCACGAAAAACCCACGCCACGGGGCACCGGGGCAGGCACCTCAAGATCGTTGAAGCGCTTGTGACACGTGCGCCGGGCAGGGACGGTGAAGCGGTAAGGGCCCTGCGGGTCGCGGTCCTCGAAGTACAGCGTCAGGGTGATGGCCGCATCGGTGGAACCAGTGTTGAGGATGCAGCACGTCTCGTGGCTTTGTAGCGCTGGTTCCGGCCCGTTGCTCCACGCAGGGATGTAGCCCTCGGCGATGGCCCAGCACCGCCGACCGAGGGACGTCGGCTCATCGGGGTTCATCCGCGAAGTCCTCTTGGCTTGGCGCCCCCGGCAGCCCATTGTGTGATGAGGGCAGCACTGCCGACGGCAATGGCGTCTTCCACGGCGCCGGTGCTGCTTTGACCGTAGCGGGCGATCGCCCGCATGCGCAGGTTGAAGGTCACGTAAGCCATACCAACAGCGGCGCCGGCACCCAGAAGCGCGCCCAGCTTCCGCTGCCGATGGGGAGCAAGCGCTGCGCCTGCAATCATCCCGGTAGCGACGCGCGCAACCATGCCCGCTGGGACGATGCGGTCGGGGGCCGTTTTCATCTTGTCACCAACAAGCTCTCCGCCTGCCAATGCGAGCATACCTGCGGAGGCGAGCTTGTTGGCCAGAAGGCGAGGGGCACCGTTGTCGGCGGGCAAGTTGCCGCTCCGCGCGGCGTTGGTCACCGCAGCCAAAGGGGTCATCGCCCGCATTCCGGCGACAGCTCCCATCAAAATCGAGTGGATCAAGGCCATCTGATTCTCCTGAATAGGAAGGAGGTGCTGGACAGGACAATCAAGGCTTTGTCGGGCGCTCGTAGTCTTCGGGTTTGGCGGTGTGCTCCGCCTCAGGCATGTCCTTGTCTTTCCACGTGGCGTCATCATTCCGGAGCTTTTCCGGGGTGTGCGCTTTGTCCTGGTCATCCGCGTCGGCGCCGGGATTGAAGGGCAGTTTGCTCATGGGTCGCTCCGTGTTTGGCATCGCCCTCTATGCTGCTCCCGACGCCATGAGAACGGCGTTTGGGCGGGCTCCACATTCTCACCACGCTGCGGTCACCGTCTGACTACGCTGTCGCGGGTATCTGTTCGTCGTTACGGGTGGAGGATCTTACGATGCACGGACCGACCAGGGAGGGCCTGCGGTGATCGCAGTGATAGTTCCGGCCCACAATGAGGCAGCAGATATTGGCCGCTGCCTAAAATCCATTGCCTTGGCCGCGAAGCATCCCGGACTTCAAAGCGAGCCCGTGGTTACAGTCGTGGCTCTGGATGCCTGCACCGATGAAACGCCGGAGGTGTGTGCGCACCACGGTGCGGCGGCCATTACGGTTGAGGCGCGGTGCGTCGGCGCGGCACGAGCGGCTGCTGCCGGCCATGCCCTTGCTTTAGGCGCGCGCTGGATAGCCAGCACCGATGCCGATTCACACGTCCCGCGTGACTGGCTCTGGAAACAAGCGGCTTGCGAGGCCGATGCGTTCTGCGGGGTGGTAGAGGTGCGCGACTGGCTTGATTATCCGTCTACCGTGCGGCAAGCATTCGCCAGGCGCGAGCTTGCGCGCGACGGCCACCGCCATATCCACGGCGCCAACCTGGGCGTCAGTGCTGCGGCTTATCAGGGGGTGGGCGGCTTCCCACAGTTGGTTACGGGCGAAGATGTGGCGCTGGTTCAGGCCCTTCAGCGCTCGGGAGCAACGATCGCTTGGCGGGCTCGACCAGTGGTTACCACGAGCGCCCGCCGGTCAGCCAGGGCGCCCCACGGCTTCAGTGGCTTCCTACGTGCCTTGGAGCGCGAAGTGCTCGAAGCGCGTGCGACCTTGTTGCCATCGGGGGAACTGGTGCGATGACGACGATGCCGGCGGACTTGCTGGGGTGGGCAGCTACGGCAGTGCTGATTGCGACGCTGTCTCGGCAGATCTACAAGCAGCACCAGGCCGGCTCGGTGGAGGCGGTATCGACATGGCTTTTCTTCGGTCAGATGACCGCCTCGGTGCTTTTCATCGCCTACAGTGCGCTGATGGGGTCCACGGTCTTCGTGGTCACCAACACCCTGATCCTAATTACCGCCGTAGTGGGCCAGATCTTGGCCGTTCGTCGTCGCCGGCGCCACTCGTGAGGCTTTGCATTACGAGCGCGGCCACCTGCCTACCGTGGAGTCCTGCGCGTAGGTCTGTCTGATAACAGCGGCATTGGACGTTTGCTTGGAGCGTTGACGGTTCAAAGAGCCTAGCCCGATCCGTCAAATTACCTCTTCACCGTATCGGGCGAGGGCAGCGGGGGGACACGTGCAGCAGCCCTTTCGGCCCGGTCGACGCTTGGCCGTTGACAGCAGTTGAAAAACAAGGTGACGCCAGGAGGCCGGTGGTCGGCTAATCTGTTGCTAATCAATGTTCCGCCTGTCCGCGTAGCCGCACGCTCCACGTTCTCTCAAGGGCTGTGTGATAACAACGCGTCCGTCGCCGAAGCGTTAATTTCCTGCCTCTTAGGTTGTCTCTAAGTAGAAGTACCGGTGGGCCTACCGTGCCTTTGCTGTGGCCGCCCCAGCCCGTCCGTGGCAAAACTGGTGTCCGACGATGCCAGAGGAGGGGAACGGAAATGGCTACCATAAAGCGGGCAACCACCCTGGCGGTGTCTCTCACCGTGATAGGGTCGCTGCAACTCGCAGCCTTTGGCCGTGAGGCCGCTAATAGGACCACCGCCCCGCCCGACATTGGCCCCCGAGCTGCCCAGGTTACGGCTCCCCCCAGCATGCCTCCGCCGAATCCGTGGCTCGCGGACAGCGTCTACCCGACCTCCCACTTCAATCCAGCGGCCACCGATTCGGTGCTTATCGCGGGGCCGGTGGGTAGCCGAAACCTCACCGCCGCGGATGTGGCGACCGTGCCCACCCTGGTGACCTCCAATCCCACCCTGAAGCGCGTGGGCGGGGAGGTGATCGCCTTTGCCAGCGGTGCGGTGGGAGTGCAGAAGATCCGGGTGACCGGTGATGCCTTTGAAGCCGTGGGAGGGCTGCTTCCTTACCCGGGATTTGAAGAGTCCGCCGCGATGGCGACACCGGCCGCGCTTGATGGCGCACTGACGCAGCTCGACGCTGCTTACCGTGCCAAGGACGAAACGAAGATCCTCGGCGCGCTGAAGGGCCTGGGCGCCGCTGGTCTCAACATGGAAAGTGGTATCAACGGGGTGTACAACCTGTTTGATCGAGACGGCAATCACTACTGCGTCTACGGTGGCACCCACGTGCTGAAGACAACCGATGGCAACGTGGTCGGTGACCCGCCGCGGATCGTCAAGACCGCCGACGTCGCCAAGGGGCTGCCCGCAGACGTGGCAAAGTCGGTTACCCGCATCATCGGGTTGAACATGACCTACGACGGCTTTCTGGCTGCTGCCGCTCCCGGCGCATTGATCATCCTGGACCGGGATCTGAATGTGAAGGCGTCGGTGACGTTCAACGGCGAGGCAGTCGACAACAGCATCGTCATCGATGAACACAACGGCATCTATGTAGTCACCGAAAAGCACATGAACAAGGTGATCTGGAACGGAACGACGCTGTCCACCGATGAGAAGGACGGGGCGTGGTCGTCGCCCTACGATTCCATGCCCGGCGAGAAGGCATTGGCGATGGGCGCGATTTCCCGGGGTTCGGGCACCACCCCGACGTTGATGGGCTTCGGCAGCGACCCGGACAAACTCATCGTGATTGCCGATGCTGCTGAAACCGGCAGTAACGCGGTGGCGTTCTGGCGGGATGCGATTCCGGCAGGCTTCAAGCAGAAGCCTGGAACGCAGTCCAACCGAATCGCCGACCAGATCCGGATCGACATCAGCCAGATGACCATCGAGCCGTCCCCGAATGTGCTCGGCTACGGCGTTGCATTCCTCAACAGCACGTATCCAAAGCCGCTTCCGGCCGGCCCGGGCAATGCGTTTACCGGCGGCATCACCCGACCGGCGCCGATGGGCATACAGAAATTCATCTGGAACCCGGACAAGGACGCGTTCGAGAAGGCCTGGATCAACCATGAGGTCGACAACACCGACATCATGGTGCCGGTCGTCTCGGCATCCACAGGGCTGCTTTACGCAGCGCACAAGGACAAAGACAAGGGCGTTTATCAGTATGTCGGCCTGGACTGGTCGACGGGCGAGATCAAGTCGCGCTGGACGTTCCCTGATGACAGTCGTCGCTGGAATGCCCTGGGTGGCATCACCACCATCATGGAGAATGGTGACCTGATGATAGGTGGGGTGTTCGCCGTAAAGCGGCTCAAGATTGGCGGCCGTGCCGAACAATCGTATTAGCGTCCGCTGAAAGTACCGAACGGATCTAAGTACATTTGCGGTTTCGCCCGCATTTGGCCCGCGCGACTATTGCCATCTATCCTGAGAGGGTCCGGTCATGAATTTCGGCAAGCGTCCCAATTTCCTGGTGATCATGGGTGACGACATCGGGTGGATGAATCCCAGCTGCTATCACCGCGGCATGATGGGCTACTGGACGCCGAACATCGACCGTATCGCCGAAGGCGGTGCGTTGTTCACCGACTGGTATGGCCAGCAGAGCTGCACCGCTGGCCGTGCCGCGTTCATCACCGGCCAGTGCCCAATCCGGCCCGGGTTGACCAAGGTTGGTTTGCCCGGTGCGGACGTGGGCATCCAGCCCGAAGACCCCACCATTGCCGAGATCCTGGAACCGCTGGGGTATGTGTCCGGACAGTTCGGCAAGAACCATTTAGGAGATCAGAACAAGTTCCTTCCGACGGTTCACGGCTTCTCGGAGTTCTTCGGCAATCTGTATCATCTCAATGCAGAAGAGGAGCCGGAAGATCCGAAGTACCCCAAGGATCCGTGCTTCAAGGAGATGTTTGGGCTGCGCGGTGTGCTCAAGGCCAAGGCCACACGTACCGATGACGCCACCGAAGAGAAGCGCTGGGGTCGTGTGGGGCCGCAACAGATCGAAGATACCGGCCCGCTCACGAAGAAGCGCATGGAAACGGTGGATGAGGAATTCACCGCCGCGGCGCTGGACTTCATCGAGCGCCAGGCAAAGGCCGACCAGCCTTTCTTCTGCTGGATGAACACCACGCGCATGCATGTGTGGACGCATCTCAAGCCCGATTCGCAAGGGGTGACCGGGAAGGGGTTGTATCCGGATGGCATGGTGGAATTAGATGGATTCGTCGGACAGTTCCTCGACAAGCTTGAGGCATTGGGCATCGACGACAACACAGTGGTGGTGTTCACGACCGACAACGGCGCTGAAGTGTTGAGTTACCCCGATGGTGGCCAGACGCCGTTCCGTGGCGAGAAGGCCACCAACTGGGAGGGAGCGTTCCGCGTTCCCTGCGTTATCCGTTGGCCTGGCGTCATCCAGCCTGGATCAATCATCAACGACGTCTGTGCGCACGAGGATCTGATGGTCACCTTCGCGGCGGCCGCCGGCGATGCCGAGGTCAAGCAGAAATGCCTCAACGGCAACTACACCGCAAACGGAAAAACCTTCCATGTGCACCTGGATGGATACAACCTGCTGGACGCACTGAAAGCTCACAAGCCCGGACCGCGGCCGCCACAGGGCAGCGCCGAACCCGGTAAGAGCGAATTCGACCAATGGCCGCGTCAGGAGTTCATCTATTGGAACGACGACGGCCAGCTGTGCGGTATCCGCCTGAAGGACATAAAGCTCAACTTCCTGCAGCAGCTGGGCAAGGGACTGGACGTGTGGACGCGCGAGTTCACCAACTACCGGATTCCACGGGCGTACAACCTGCGCAGCGACCCCTTCGAACGTGCAGATGAAAGCGGACTGCCCTTCGAGACCTCCAACCAGCTTTACTACCTGGTGCCCGCGCAGGCGGTGGTCGGCAAATGGCTGCAGTCCTTCAAGGAGTTCCCGCCGCGGCAGAAGTCGGCCAGCTTCAATGTCGACGCAGTGGTCGAGAAGATCATGGATGGCGCATCAAAAGGGCCCGGGCGGTAGGTCCGTCCGACTCCCCCCACAAGAGAAGGCTGGCCGCAGTGGCCCAGGCGCCCGAGAGCCAGGCGCCCCGCTCACGGGACAAGAAGCCACCATGAACACGTGTAGGCGACATCTGTATCAGTCCATCGGGGCAGTGTTGGCTGGCGTCCTCGTAGCACCGGCTGTTGCCATTGCTCAGGCGGTGGTTGGGCCCGGTACGGTCAACAGCACGGTTACCGCAACGTCCGGTACCACCACTGTCGTTGGGAACACCACGATCGATACCGGCAACAATGATGGCGTGCGGGCCAATGGCGGCGACGTGCTGCTGGACATGAACTCGCCGCTTGCCACGCCGGGAGCGATTTCGGTCCTGTCCAATGCGCTTTCCCTGCACGCGAGCAGCGGCGTCATTTCTGCGCCCCGCGGCATCAACCTGCGGGTCAGCGGCAGAGGGCAGGCGCTGTATGCCGACGGCGGCACGGTGTCTGTCTTTGCTGGGAATGTCACCAGTGCGGGCATCGGCAAGCTGGCCGGTGGCACGGCGGGCCTGATCCAGATGGCCAACATGCGCTACAACGATCCTGCGCTTTCCTCTGGCATGCAGGGCAACGGTATCGGCATCGACGGTACCGCGCGGGTAGAGTTGAGCGGATTCAATCGCCTGTATATAGGCAGGACAGGCAACTCGTTCGGGCTGGGCGTCCAAGGCCCGATGGCCAAGGCGGTGCTCAGCGGCACCAACCAATTCACCTTCCAGCAGCCTGGCGCCATGGGCGTCTATCTGTACGGCGGCGGGCAGCTGGAGATCAACAGCCCGCTCTCGCTGACCTTCAATGGCGCCAACTCCATCGGCGTCACAGTGGATAGCGGCAGCAATACCCAGGCGCTGGACGGTATTACGGCGAACTTCACCGCCACCACCGGCACGGCCGGTACCGGTCTGGTTGCGCAGCGGGGCGGCAGCGCGAGCCTGCGCAATTTCGCGGTCACCGGGCCTCGCGTGGGCATCGGCGTGTGGGTCGCCGAAAACTCGACCGTCAACCTGACCGGCGCAAGCCGCATCAACATTACCTCGCCAACCAACGCCCAGCGCTATGCACTTACGGTTGGCACCAGCATGGCCGGCGTGGATGCCATCTTCGGCACTGCCTCGGGCACCTCCGTCAGAGGCGGGGCGGTGGTTGCCACGGGAACCCTCAACAGCACGGGCACCCTCTGGAGCAACCCGGTGGCCGGGAGCTATGGCATCTATGCCGGCGCCAACAGTGCATTGGGCAGTGTGGTCAACCTGACAGGCGACACCATCGAAACTTCCGGGGCGGGGTCGGTGGGAATCGGCACGTATGGGAACGCGCAGGTCTTCGTTGTCGACTCGACCGTCCGCAACAGCGGGGGCGCTGACGCCATCTATATGCGCAATTTTGGCAGCCCCACCCAGGTCACCGACAACAACGAGGTCCATCTCACCAATACCACCGTGATCGCCACCGGCGCCGCTTATGGCGTCTTCTCCGCCAACCAGTCCAACGGCTGGGACAACGTGTTCAGCATGCGTGGGGGCTCGCTCACCACCGAACAGACGGCCTTCTATGCTTATGGGCCGTTGAGCGCCACCGTGCAGGACGCCACGGTCCGCGGGGACGACTATCTGCTGTGGGCGGCCAACATCGGCGCCACCGGTGAGGCAACCCTGCTGAACCTGGTCGCTTCCAACAGCACACTGCAGGGCGATGCCGGCGCGGACTCCGCGGCACAGGCCAACATTACGCTGCAGGCCGCCAGCCACTGGACAGGGGCTGCCTGGAACCTGAGCAACGCAGGCATTGATGCCACCAGCACCTGGAGCATCCCGCAGAACTCGACGGTGTCGCAGTGGGTACGCAATGACGGGCGCATCGAGTTCCTGCCGCCTGGCGGTGCGAACGACTACAAGTTCCTTTACACCACCTCGTATGCCGGCGGCGCAGGCAGCGTGATCGCGCTCAACACCTATCTGGACAGCGATGGCTCGCCCAGTGACCAACTGGTCATCCAGGGCGGCAGCGCCAGTGGCATCACCCGCCTGGACATCCACAACACCGACGGGCCCGGCGCGCTGACCTTTGGTGACGGCATCCGCGTGGTGAGCGCGCTCGATGGTGGAACCACCGCACCGGATACCTTCTTCACCGGCGCGCCGGTGCTGGCCGGTCCGTATGCGTATCGGCTGCACCGCGGCGGTTATGCCGCCGGCGACGGGCAGGACTGGTTCCTACGTTCGTCGATCGACTGCAACGGTCCGGTTGCGCCTTCGCCCCCGTGTCCCGCACCGCCGCCGCCTCCACCCCCGCCGCCTCCTCCGCCCCCGCCCCCGGATCCGCCGCCGGGACCGACCCCGCCGGATCCGGATCCGACACCGCCCGAGCCACCTCCGCTGCCGCCGCCGTCACCGGCGCCGCCAGAGCCGGACCCGTATGTGCCGCAGCCGGCTCCCATACCGGAGTACCGCAGCGAGGTGTCGCTCTATACCGCGTTGCCGGCGATGGGCCTGCGCTACGGCTGGGCTACGCTCGGCAACCTGCACGAGCGGGTAGGGGAGCAGGAGCAGCTGCGCCAACGCGCCGACCTGCGCGGGGACACGTACTTCAACGGCGGTTGGGTGAGAGTGATCGGCGAGAACGGTGACGTGGAAGGCAGCCGACGCGGCATCTACGGTGGCAGCCCGCGCTACGACTACGACATTCTGGCCATCCAAGCCGGCGCGGATGTCTATGCGGTGGAGCATGACGACGGAAAGCGCGATCACGCTGGCTTGTATCTGGGGCAGGGCAGGATGCGCAGTGATGTGACGCATTTCGATGGCACGCTGGCCGGCCGCAACCAGGTCAAGGGCACTTCACTTGGCCTCTATTGGACGCGCTACTGGGACGAAGGCCAGTATCTGGATGCGGTCTGGCAGGGGACGTGGGGCAAAGGCAAATCCAGGTCGAGCAACGGCATTCTGCTGGAGCGCGACAGTTTCGGCTGGGGGGCATCGCTGGAAGGCGGCTATCCGTTCCAGATCGATGAGGAGGATGAGGACGAAATCCTCGAGCCGCAGCTGCAGGTGATTTATCAGCGGATCGACCGGGACCACAACCGCGACCCCGCCGCGCTGATCCGGTTCAGCAACATGGACTCGCTCGCTGCCCGTCTGGGCCTGCGATGGGCCAACACCTGGACCCTGGAGCCCACGCATGACGGCATCCGGCGGTTGTTCACCGGATGGCTGCGGCTCAATGGCTGGCATGAGTTCCGTGGCCAACCGGTGACCGAGTTCTCCTCGGCAGAGGGCTACGTGCCATTCGAAGCCAATCTGAAAGGCACGTGGTGGCAGCTCAACGCCGGGGCGACCTGGCAGTTGGGCGCTTCGACCAGCCTCTACGCGAACATCGGCTATCAGCGCAGCTTCGACCGTGCGTTTGATGCTTGGGACGGCAAGGTGGGCGTGCGTTGGAACTGGTGAACGCGGTGGCTGGCTGCGCCGCTTCTCTAGAGCCGCGGAGTCCTCTCCCACCAGCAAACGGCCCTCGTAGACCTCCCGGACCCGACGCCCACGCCCACCACCACACCCACTCAGAGCCTGAAACCATAGTTGCGCAGGTGAACCAGCCATCCTCCTGCGAGGGAAGGCTCGCTGGCGGTGTTTCAGTAGGAGGCTCGCGTCCCTTTCATCGATGGAACGCGAAGCCTGACGTGGCATCCCTTGCTGCCGACCCACGGGTATTGCGGCTCACTCACGGATAGAAGCCCCTCCTGTCCCGCAGTCGGCCCTTGAACTGGCCTTGCACATATTTGGGTAGAACGACGGGAGGGGTGAAGTCTTCTAGCATTCTCACGGCCAGAGGGCGAGATTGTTCTGGCAGCATGCCCTCATACACCTCCTTAATCATAGGAGCTTGCTCCTCCCTTACTTGCCCTGTAGTTGAGTGGCCGGTAATCACTGCAATCTGCGACGTTGTGTATCCTTTGCTGATAAGGCTGTTGATCAGTGTGTGGCGGAATGAGTGAAAGCTGGTGCCCTTCGAGAAGCCAAGGATTTTCATGTAAGCGCCGAACTGGTGCACCAACGCATGACTGTAGCGAGCATTGGTCTCACCGGTTTCTTGGTTAACGCCGGCAGAGAGGTGAGGGAACAGGCGTGGATGCTTGCACTCCTTGATGTCATCCAGGAATGCCAAGAGTCCTGCGTCCAGAACAGGCTGTGCAATTGGGATTCTTCGTACAGATGAGGGTCCTTTCAGACTCTGTCTGCTTTTTACGCCTTTCGTGCCGGCAAGATCATCGTCTGCGGTGATGCGGATGTAGATGAACCAGGTGCCTTCCTCTAAGGCGATATCCGCTACCTTGAGCTGAGCAATCTCGCCGATGCGCGCGCCGGTGTACAGGCCAAGGATCGGCGCCCACCACCGATGCGGCCACTTTTTCGCCCAGGGCACAAAGGTGCATGGTTCGAATATGCGTTGTAGCTCTGCGTCGCCCAGCGAACGATTGCGCTTAGGCTGCACCCCGACCAGGTCTCTTCGTATCTTTCCGAACGCATCCATCGGCGATGCCGTGATGGCTTTTGCATTGAGAAGAGCATTGAAGAAAGCACTTAGGCGTGCTCGCTGCTGCTCAAGGCTCGCTGGAGCGGGAGGATCGAAATGAGTTCTCTTGCCAAGCTCAATCAATTCAGCAGCCGACAGTAGCTTTAGCTCTGGTGCAGGACGTCGGGGCCGTGGTTGCCACCTGAGGAGCTCGCAAAGCATGTAGATGTGTCGCCGCTCGATATTTGTAACTCGAATATCCCCGCAAACTTTCTGAAGGTTTGAGAGTGTCTGAGCCGCTGCTTGCATGTAAGATGGCCGAACATTCCTTCGCTTCATGTGTGCAAGATAGTCAGCTATTTCGTCCGACAGCAAACCGGCTGGCGTCCCGAGTGGAAGGGTCGGCGGATAGATCGTGCCGCCTTTGCGGGCGCTTATGCGTGCCGTCTTGTCCAGTGCGAAGCGAAGAAGCTCCTCAAAGTTTGTTCGTGACTTCGCATCTATCAGCTCTACGCCAGTGAACTTCACTCGTCCAACTTTTACGGATTCAATCTTGACGAGACCATGCTCTGATCTTGCACTCCCGGCTCTTGGTGGGGTTATTTCATTGTTCATGCGGCTGCTTCCCTGTTGATTGGAAGCTTGATAAGTGACCGATCGAGCGAGTCAATGCCTGAGAGGTGCATTTGATTGGGGTGGAGATACACCTTTAGGGCTACGGGAGTGGCAGCGGAAGTGGAGGCGCGGCGACAGGACTTGGTGCATCGTTTGGTTTTCGATAACTGGTTGTATTTAATTAATTTATTTCAGATACAGAGGTCCAATTGTGGGCTGCTTCCATAATGAACGAAATTGGGTTGCCTAACAAAATAGATCATATTTGTTAGTAAAGTTAGCTGTACCGCGGTTAAATGTTTGGTTATATTTTTAGAGTTTTTGTTAGTAAGTAATGGTGTTTAGGTGTGGGCTTGGGTGTGAGCGCAGTTCGCGCAACTGCCCAGGTCCAATGTGGCTCGACGCTCAGCCGGACCACCTCCAGGTCTCTGAAGACTCTTGATGGCAGGAGGGGCAGGGCGGCACCTTGCGGACTGGTCAAGATGTGTCGACAGCGCGGCTGTCGATCAAAGAGGTCGACGCAGTTCAGCTACCGCTAGGCGTCGCCAAGCAGTGCAGCTAAGGTCCCTGCGCAATGAAGTCAGCCCGCGTAAGCGGGGAATCTCACGTCGGGGTGTTGCTTCTTCCACTCGGTATGGGCGACGGTTCCCTCCCAGGCAAGGAATGCTTTTGGCGGGCGTCCTCGGCCAGACCACGTCTCACCGCTGAAGGGCAGCCAGAACCGGGGCGTCAGGTCTTCCTTTTGAGCTCTGGCGGCCTTGGCTCGCTTAGGCGGCTTCGAAGTGGCGCTCGCTCCGATCGATTCGCGGATCTTGCGTTGCTGCGCTGGGCTGAAATCCTCGAAACAAGCTTCCAGGAGCAATTTCACGCGCTTGTAGGCTTCCTTGGTCGCTGACAAGTGCTTTACCCGCGTCTGGTCCCGGAGAGCTCGCCCTAGTGGGGGCTTTCAGCAGCGATGCGAGTGAACGGTTCGAGGACTTACGTGGCATAAGGCTGGGGATGGAAGTGGCGCGCGGGCCCACGATACCAAATGGTCGAGACGCGTCCCAATTCACCCGCTGGCCCTGTCAAAGCCGTTCCCTGCCAGACGCGAAAAACCGGTCTCTCCTCTGGTCGCCGCTTGGCGGCGCGGTGCTCGCGGCCGGCGCCTTTCCCTTCCGTGGCAGCCCATCTGGTAGCGACAGCTAAAGCCTCACACCCAGGGCTTCGAGTGTCGGGTAGTGATGGCTTCCGTGGCCTTGACGCCGCAGGTCAGCTGGAACATGCGAAGCGTCGACCGACATGAATCAAACCCCTGACGATGGCAAGAAGGGTAAGAAGTAGTCTTAGATACCGGTACCGGCTGGTGCCGGTCTTTTTCGGGTGTCTGGGTATAGGAGTGAAGATGACAGGGATGAGCTTAGTCGCGCAGGGAATGGACCATGAGGCAGAATTAGATCTGACACGCCACGAGTGGCCCGACGCCGTACGCTTCATACCGTATTGGGGTGACCTCTACTGGGATGGTCTGGACGGGGAGCGTGTCCTGTTGCTGGGCGAGTCCCACTACCGGAAAGAGGGGTGGAGCGATTCGCTTGAAGTGACCCGCCCCTTCACTCAAGACCACTTCCGTGAGATGGCCTTGCCCGTGCGGAAAGACGGCGACGGGCCATTCTTCAAGGCACTCGACTTGGTGCTCGTTGGGCAGCAGGACTTCGACCTTCACGAAGCGGCTGACTATTGGAAGCGTGTGGCATTCATGAATCTCTCCCAGTCCTTGGCGGGCTCCCAGGCAAATCACAGACCGCGAAACGAAGCGCTGCGAGATGGAAGCGACGTTTTCGTTCGGGACATCCTGCCAGTGCTACAGCCGACCGTTGTCCTTGTGCTGGGTCGGGTAACTTGGCGGCTCCTCAGTCATGGCAAGGTGGAACCGGCATTAGAGCCCTTCATCGCGCGACAGGTGAATCGAGGAAAAAGCAAGCGGCGTTACATTGAGTCGCGCGAGATCTGGTCGCTCGATTACCCGGGAGGCAAGGCACTGATGACGTGGGTCTACCATCCCTCTTGGCATGTGGACACATGGCAGGACCGAGCTGCCGCGCTACGTCACTTAGTTGCCCTATCGAAAAAGAACTGCTCGCATCACCTGGCATCGATCGTATAGGGATTGTCGCGCGGGTAGAGAGCGTAGCTAGATTGGCCCGTTTCGCGATTACGCCAAGATCAAAGTATCGCCGCCAAATTATCTTGAGCGCTGTCGGAGGTTCTTGCTGTTCACGGTGGCAATCCGTTTAGCGTTAGACAAACCATCGATCGGGCTGCGGGCGGGCATTTGCTGCCCGCCCGCTTTGTTGCTTAGGTCTGATCATCCACAGGTGCAGTGGGGCCATTAGCCTTTACCGACTGGATACCCGTCTCGCGCGCACTGGTAGAAGAGTATTGCTCACTCGTCCCGATTCGCTCCCCATTAGCTGCTTTCAGGTTGAACATGGGAAGCCCATTGGTCGCGTTCTTTCGCTCGTAGCGAGCATCGAGAGGGGAGTTCAGTCGGACCGAAGCGATCCCGCCCTGAGCGCCTTGTTTGGTGGTGTAAAGCTCGCTGGTCAGAATGGTTTCGCCATTTCCCGCTTTGAGGACAAAGCGAAATTGAACGCCTGAACGGCTGAGGATGTATCGAGCTGCCATGCTAAAACTCCTTTGGTTGAGAGGAGATGCCAGGATTGGCATCCATGAAACAGCAACGCGTTTGTTTTTTGGATTTTGGTGACGAATGCATAGTTTTGGAGCCGAAAAGGGTCGAAATCAAATCGGGGCGCTCGGAGCCCATTTTCCTCTCCGTGGCCACCTAAGCTGGGAGCGCAACGTCCGGTTGTTCTTCGCCATGGATCACGTCCCTTGTGGTAGGCGGTGCGATAGGAGAGCAAGTCCTTTTCAGAATAGTGACGCCTGTCACACAATTGGGCAAGTAGGCGTTGGTTTTGCCCCTCTGTTCTCAGCCCTCAGCCCTCAGCCCTTAGCAGCACTCTGTGGGGAGGCTCAATGACTATCGAACCGGAAGCAAGTCGAAGGAGGGGCGGGCTCTGCGTTAGTGACGCATGCCGTGTTCGCCTAGCTGAGCTCAACGGAATCTCTTCAGTAGACTTGGGGTAGGGCGATTGGTCTAGCAGAGGCGGAGCCGAGAACTGCTCAAGCAGGGCGGAGGGGCCCCTCCGCCTTGTATCTTTCCGCTACCTTTCTAGACTGGATTCGACAGAAGAGTTCGGCCCTGAGTGCCGGGGTTCTTGGGGGGGAGAGCGACCGCGGGAGAGGGGGGCGATGTCAGGCCTGGCGTATCCGCGCAGACTTTCTGCTTGTGCCGCGCTCCTGCATTGGCTTACCCGAGGCGGGGGTCGTCAATTGACCTGTCTTATCCTGGCCCGGGACAATCTGTGTCATTTTGGCGAGTTGGCGGCAGATTTTGGCTACGTCAACCTGAGTGGATGAGACCCTGAATACCGCTCAAAGCAAATTTCAGGCGCCTGGGCGAGGGTCCTTTGGCATGTCTGACCTTTTTATGAGCTTCGTCACAGGGCGCCATCTTGCTCCTGAGGCAGGATCTGCCCCTACAATGCGCTGAAAATGGGGGCTATCTATGGATGAGCAGGTCGAAGCGGCGTGTAGTGCTCTGGATGAATTCACGTCTGCAGTGGAGCGGACGTTTAGTGGGGTGACCAATCCACTTCAACAGCAGATCGGTTGGATGGCGCCTGCGCTTACCCCCCAGGAAGTTGCTGCTGTCCCGGCAAGATTGGCTCAGCGGATTAGGGATGCCGATCTTAGCTTCGATTCCAGTGATGGTGACGAGCAAGATCAAGCGGACTTGATCGCCAGCCTTCCGGCCCAGCTCAGCATGCTTACTGGAAATTTGGGCAATCTAACGAGCGGTAACATAGGTCAGGGAGGTTGGGCGTATTTTGAGACGTTCAATCAGTGGGAGCGCACTCTGTTCCCAAATGGGGCTTGGGCCGAGCCGGACCCAGAGACGCTGCCGGGTAGGTTGCGGCGTCAACTGAAGCTAACCAGGAAGGCATTGGATGCCATTGTTGTGGATCGAGAGGCCCTCGAAGCCCAGTTGGCCGAAATCAAGCAGGGCGCACAGCTGATCGGCGACCTTCCGGTCGATGCTGAAATGATTGCAAATGCTCGCAAGGACGTTGCCGCAGCACATCAGTCTGCAGTTGAAGCTGCGTCGAAGTCTAAGGTTGCAGCAGATGATGCTGAGTCGTCTTTCACTCGGATGGAGGCATTGGAGGTCGAGGCCAAAAAGGTGCTGGACGGGATCGAGGCCGTGTATCGCGCCACGACCAGCCATGCGCTCGCTGAGGCTTTCAATAGCCGGGCAAACGCCCTCCGGGTATCGGTCAGATGGTGGGTTGGGCTTTTGATCGGCGCACTCGGCGCCGGTGCCTATCTTGGCTACCTGAGAGTCCAAGCAATCTCCGAACTGACGAAGGACCCGACGGCCCAGCAGTTCATGTCATTGCTTTGGGTTCAAGTCGCCCTTGGGACGCTGTCCCTTGCTGCGCCGCTGTGGGTAGCGTGGCTGGCGACCCGTCAGATAGCTCAGCGATTCCGTCTAGCCGAGGACTATTCATTTAAAGCATCCTTGGCGACAGCCTACGAGGGCTATCGGCGCGAGGCTTCACGTATCGACCCAGACTTTGAAAAAGACCTATTTGGGTCTGCGCTCCGCCACCTTGATCAAGAGCCGTTGCGTTTCATGGCGGAGACTGATCACGGGAGCCCGTATGCCGAGTTCTTTGCGTCACCAATGTTTCGCGACGCCCTAAGGAAGGTTCCGAACCTGTCTGAAGACCTCAAGGACGTAGTCCTCAAGGCGGTCAGGCGAACTGAGAGGCCTGGCAGGTTTAGGCCAAAGGATCCGCCTACCGGGAGTCGGGGCACGGATGATGATCAGTGATATGACAAGTTGAAGGGTCAGAAATATCGACTTTTCAGCAGGCGAGCTCGTCCGCCCCACGATGGGGCGGAGGAGCTGGGAGGGAACTCCGTAGGTTCTTTCACGCGCCCAAAGCGCCACCCGCAAATCCCGTTTCGGGCATTCTTCTACTGAGCCCTCCATGCTGCAGGCGGCTGGACGGGCCTTTGAGGTTGCGCCTCAATGCTCGGCCTGACTGACAGTCTGATGTCCCCTCAGCCAGTCCATGCCCTCAGCCACATCCAAGCGCATCGAAGCGTAGGAGTGCATGAGAAGGCGCGGAGGCAGCAGGCCATCCCATTTTTGGCTGGCTAGGTTCTTAGCCTTGACGAGAAGCTCCTCACTCCTTGGGGCGGGCTGTGAAGCGATTACTGCCATCGTTTCCAGCAGATGGCTGCGGGTCTGCGAGCCTTTGGTGACCTCAACGCCGAGCCTGCCGGCCTGTGCGTTGAAGTCTCTCGCGCCGAGGAGGCATGCAATGGCTTCGTTGGCAGCGTCCCCAGCCCATGTGAGGAGGAGGAAATGGCTTCCTTGGTCCAGTAGGACGTTCTCGTCGAGCCCCAGGTGCTCATAGGCGCTCTTGCCTTCCTCCAAGAAGCGGCTCGCCGTAGCGTCCAGGAATGTTGGTCGTAGTTCACCGCGATAGAGCGCATGCATCGTCTGACGTATACGGGTATGCACACGCCCTCCGCTTCCGTTAAAGATCGGGGGGCTTCCACCTTTGGCTGCCAGGACGTAGATCGTCTTCTGTGTCTCATCGACTTGCTCCACTAGCCAGGTGCGTCCACCAAAGAGGATGCGCTGGCCGGCCGCGAGCATTTGCGTGATTGGCAAGGTTCCCAGAGTTTTCCCCGCCGCGACAATGCGGAACTCTTCGTCCGCCACGAAAGCAGCATAGAAGGAGTAGTGATTGACCAGCTTGTCGCCGGTCGGCCCGTGGAGGAGTAACCCGGAGCTGTCCTGGGTGAGCACGTCCTGCTTCCCAAGATGGCGCAGGAGTTCTACGAAGGATTCGCTTGAGAGCCCTTGGAACGGCGCGCCGGACGCGCACAGCAGCTGATACGCTTGGGGGGCGCGCAGCCCGCCATACTGGGCGATCGCAGACAAAAGCTGCTGCACCAGTGTCGACAGATGAGCGCCGCCGGCGACGGGTGGTTCGAACCACTTGTCGATGAGAAGCAATGCAGAAGCGATGGACTGAACCGTGTCCAGCCTCAGGCGGGTCTTCAGATCGGAGTTGGAGTCGATCGCATCCTCGATGACGTATCCGCGGAGGATAGCCGGCTCGCCTTTGCGGCGACCTGATCGACCCATGCGCTGCCGCAGGCTGGCAACGGAAGGGGGCGTCCCGATTTGAGCCACGCTCTTCACGGCGCCTATGTCGATCCCCAGTTCGAGCGTATTCGTGCAGATAGCGGTTGCTGGGCGCTCCTTCTGCTTGAGCGCAGCTTCCGTGTCTGAGCGAATCTCCTTGGAAAGATTGCCGTGGTGCGGCCAGAACTCCCGCGGGCGACTGGCCTGCTCGCTGATCTCGTTCAGTAGGTGGGTGTAGCGCTCTACCTCGCGCCTGCTGTTGGGAAAAATCAGATTGTTCGTGCCGCAAAGCACCTCATGCAGATGCTTGGCAACGGCTAACGGCGCCACTTCTTCGTGCTTGGCATCTTGCGGCGCAGGAGGCTCTTCAAACCCCTTAAGTATCAGCTGAAGTTCGTTGTTTCCCGACTGGGCATCGACGATTGCGGCCCTGCCGTCCGAGCGGAGGAAGGTCGCCGCGGCTTGCATGTCTCCCAGAGTTGCCGACAGCCCAATCCGAGGCACTCTCCGCTCCAGGACAACCTCCATGCGATGCATGAGCGACTGAAGTTGTTTTCCTCGCTCACTTCCGATGAATGCATGGAGTTCATCGACAATGACGAAGGCTGCTCCCTTGAAGATGCCCGCCACAGATGTGCCGCGATTGCACAGCATCGCTTCCAGGGATTCTGGGGTGATCAGCAACACGCCCGTTGGCTTCCTGAAGAAGCGCTGCTTTGTAGTTGAGCCGATGTCTCCGTGCCATGGCCAAACGGGGATATCCAGATCCTCGCATAGGCGATCCAGTCGCCCGAACTGGTCATTGATCAGTGCTTTGAGGGGACTGATGTAGACGATCAGCCCATCTGTATCGCCGTTCAAAAGGTGGGTCAGGGCCGGAAGAAACGCTGCTTCGGTCTTTCCTGATGCTGTGCTGGCTGCGATTACGACATCCCGATCTGCCAGCAGGACGGCCGGGATGGCCATTTCCTGCACCTCCCGCAATGCTTCCCATTGCTCCGCCCACAGGTAGCGTTGGATGCCGGGATGAAGCGAATGGAAGGCGCTGGAGGTGCTCATGAGCTCACAGCTTGAAAGAGGTCAGTTCGTCATCTTCGACCACATCAAGGTCGCCCTGGCCGCCAAGGTCAGGTTTGACCTCGACCGCACCGATCAAGGACTGCCAGTTGGTGCCAGGATTTTGCTCAAGCACAGCAAGCAGATTGATGAAGGCGGTGATGGTGGTCCGAGGGGTGCGGAAGAAGTTGTCGCCGATGCGGTTGGCGCAATGCTCCATGAACTGATGAACGGCCTCGTCAGGAAGGAGATACTTGGCCTGGTCGCCACCGGCATAGACGTGGCGGATCTTGGTCAAAAGAACGTAGAAGTCTTCTGCAGTAAGGCTGGAGAGGCGGACCACAGGTCCGCTGAAGTCCACCAGGCCGTTTGTGGCGAAGGTGTTCTGTGCGAGTCGGCTTTGCAGTGCTTGGTAGCTGTAGACGCCGCGGCGGGTGTCCATAAGGAAATCGGGTGTCCCTCCAAGAACGAAACCCAAACCAACCGCCGTTCCCTGGAGCGAGTCGTTGAGCATGCGCAGAAGCTGCTCGTAGTTGGAGTTTCGGGCCTGAGCGTTGGCCAGCTTGTACAGGTTGACCAACTCATCTAGGCATACGAGCAACCCGCTATAGCCGGCGAGGTGGATGAACCTGCCCATGAGCTTGAGCTGGTCATAGACGGACGCGTCGTCAACGATTGTGCGGACGCCTAGCGCGGCCTTGGCATCCGTACGGGTCGTGAATTCACCACGAAGCCAGCGGATGGCATCGGATTTCAACTGTTCATTGCCTTCCTCGAACCCGCGCCAGTAAGCCGCAATGACGTCAGCAAAATCGTAGCCGTTGACCAGCTCCGTCAGTTGCTCCAGCTTGGCGCGGATGACTTGTTCGGTAGGGACATCTTTTGCCTTAGATTCGGACTTTGCAGTAGCGATGAACTTCTCTACCACTGCGGGCAATGCGCCGCCTTCGGGCTTGGTTCGCGTCGCCTGATTCCGCATCAGCTCCGCATATAGCGAACGCGCTTGCCCTCCCGATGCATGAAGCCTGCGATCCGGGTTCAGGTCCGCGCTGGCTACGACAAGTTTTCGCTCCATGGCAATGGCGCGAACCAGGTTGAGGAAGAACGTCTTGCCGGAGCCGTATTCTCCGATCACTAGGCGGAAGGAGGATCCACCATCGGCGAGCCGGTCGATGTCGCCGACCAGCGTCTCCACCTCGCGGGCGCGGCCAACTTGGATCAGGTGCTGTCCCGCGCGGGGGACAACGCCAGCGCGAAGAGACTGGACGACCGCGTCGCGGTCTTTGGTTCGAATAGGGCTACTCATTGCTCGATCTTCTCAATGAACTCGGGATTGACCTCCAACGGATCGTCTCCGTCGGAGAAGGGGATGTCATAGGCGTCGAAGGAGGCATCATTGATCTGCTCCAGCGCACCATCCAGCATCAACTCAAGGTCTGCAGCGCCGTCCTCGAGCTCGGCACGCGTCCAGCTCGGGCGAGACAGCATCAGTCGGAGCAATGCGCTGTGAGACTCATCCAGGCCTAGTAGGCCGTCGCTGACTTCAGGCCTTTCCTCCACAGATGCAGAGGGAACATCTTCGTGGCTAGAGTTGGGCTCGTCCTCCGTGAAGATGTTCGCAAGGAGGGCGGACACTTTGGCCGTGTCGCGCTGCAGCGCGGCGATGCGCTCTGGATCCAGCTGGAACGAGGCGGAAGGGGTGGACTGGGGCTGGGTTTTGCCCGATCTCGGGGCATGGATGTCGCTGAAGACCCGCTTAGGTTCGACACCCAAGGCCTTGTAGACCTTCTCCAGAAAGCGCACCTCCTCCGGCGACACCATTCCGTCCACTTGGGCGAGAGTGGCCATGGAAGCCGCAATGGTCTCTTTGGTGGCACTGTCCAGCGGGTCGAGCTTTTTCCGCAGTGATGGCAGGGAAATGGGCGACGCGACAAGCAAGTCGAGGTGGGCACGCAGTCGTCCGTGATCTGCCACGCTAAGGTGAGACCAGCCGTCGATTTCTAGGGAGAGATGCGCCAGCTCATGCGCGCTGAAGGAACCGTCCGACTGGGCGACCGCCGAGGCGAGCTGCAAGGTAAGGATGGCTGTTTGATACGCCGCGGCGTCTGTTTTGTGCGACTGACCCGGTAGGAGCGCAAAGATCACGATCGGATCGGCTTCAGACGGAGCACGTGCTCCCTCCAAGACATTTGGCTCCATCCCGACATTCACGCTTTCCAAGACCCGGGCGAGATCGCGAAGCCTTTCCCTGCCAAGAGGGCCGAGGCTTGGGCCGAACCGAGCGCTCAGCTCTGCCAACTGGATCGTCATGTTGCCTGCTTGGACGTCCTCTGCAATTGAACGGAGGATGTTCCTTTGGCTCTCAGGCCAAATGCTGGGCGGCAGCAAGAGCAACGCTTCCAGCGCATTCTTTGAATCGGAAGATCTGCCAACCAATCGGCTGTAGGGTCCGAGCTCGTCTGTACACTGCTGAACAACCTCGAGCAGGCCCTTCAGTGGGGCACGAAGGGCCGTGACGTCAGGAACGTCTCCGAACGTCTTGGGCTTGAGGGAGGCGCCATACAGGGCGGGCGAAGCTGGTTGCCGTGCGAACTTGAGCTTGGTGCGGTTCTTGGGAAGCACCATGCCGCTGCCAAACAGCTCGTGATACCGCTCTACAAACAGGCGATCGAACTCATCGGCGCACCGGACTGCCGCGGTTCGCAGCGAAACCTCCGGGTTTAGGCGAATCCAGGCCAGAGCCAGTGGAGCAGGGACGGGGGCCCGGTCAAGCGAACACTGGCCCAGCGCCAAGCGGACGTAGAAGGGGAGCTCGTAGGAGCGATCAAACGGGGGAATTGGCTTTGAGTAGAGCTTATCTTCGACCGAATCCAGCTCCATCCAGTCCAACAAGCTGTTGGTGTATCCACGGATAGGACCGTAGATCTCTCCATAGGCGGAGCCCAGCTTTCGGAGGGCCTGCTTGATAGCTGGCCAGTCCTTTCTCGACTCTGGATCGGTTACCGAGTCGAGCAGGACGCGGCGCTCCAGGCCGAAGAAGTAGAGGCGGACATAGTTGATTGAGCAATTGCTGTCGCTTCGGTCCGATGCCAACCAGGTCAGGTAGGCCCGCCGCTCGCTGGGCGACAGCTGAGCGTAAGCCAGCCAGTAGTTGGTGGAGCCCCTGTAATCGCCATATGGAGCGACGGCCAAGACGCTGTTGACAAGGCTGGGCTCGGTGTCGCCATTGGGGGAGTCGAGCTTGACGCCCGTGTAGAAGAGGCCGCCTCGAATGGCTATGCCCCCGATCTCGACCGTCTCATCGGCGCCCAGCCATCGTGTCTTCGCCCAGCCTTCCGGCGGGCGAGGGACGGTGAACTCCTTTGAGGGAGTGTCAGAAGCGATGACGACGCGATGCAACTCTTCCATTCCGGTAGCGGGTCCCGTTGCTGAGGGCAATGGTGGAGGGACAGCTCTGGCGATGGCAGGCGGCGCCTGCTGACCTTGAGACGGTCCGCGATCATCGTGAGCGCTGGTCCTCAGTTCCGTTTCAACTTGGGTGGGGTCGCTGTAGGAAGCTCCGTGCTCGGCAATATGTGCTTTCACTTCCTTCAAGTTTCCGTGCCGGCTTGCGCCAGTCGCCTGGGCCCCATGGGCCGTCAAAGCTGCTGCGAGCCTTTGAGCTGCGTCCGACGCTGCGGGAATTTGGACCTGCACCTGTTCCGTAAAGTTCTGGGCAGCCTTTCCTGCAGCAGAGCGCTCGGCTACGGCCTTCATTGCCTCTGCCAGATTTCCAGCTTTCTTACGGGGGGCGGAATGAGTGGAGGTCTCCAGGCTCAGATTGCTTGGCTCTTGCTGTGAGACCGAGAAGTCCGGGCCTAGGGTGGGCTCATCGGCCATGGCAAGGGCGGCCCTGGTAAGAACCCTCGGGGACGTCCCCGCGTCCGGAGGCGAAAGGGCCATTTCAATTGTGCTTGGCCCACCGACGGCCGACCCGTGCGAAACCGGTCCGGGCACTTGAGACGGTGATCCACCCGAGCCTGAAGAGTGGGAGGCGGGCGGGCCAGAAGCTCTCAATGGCTCGACAGGAGCAATGGCTGCCTCGTCGCGGATGGGCGTCGGCCGCCTGACTGGCTCCTTGGGCATCGCCTTGGGCGCTGAAGATTGGATGAGCTCTGCCAGCGTGGGTTCTGGCACCGGCGCTGGTGCCGGGGCGACCTTCCTCTCAGCCCGCCATTTGAGCCAGATCCAGAGGACTAATCCTATGGGTGTGGCGATCCCGAGACCGATCCAAATCTCCTTTGGAATCAGCCAAATAACGACCAATACACCGACGATCCAGCCGGCGGCGGATTGCTTCCTTTTTCTCGCCACGTGGCCCCCTGCCTACGGCGCTTCCTTGAAGGCCATAATAACGCCAGAGGCGGAGCCGATGCCCGGCTTGCTTTCCACGGTAAGGCAGGCCGAGCCGCCTCATCTCCAGCGCGTTTGGTCCGAGAGGCGATTCTTGGAGGTCGCTGAATGCGAGCTCAGACTCTTCACGGAGCTGGACCGAAATCTCTACAGGGACTGATCTGACTCGGGAAGTCTCTGACCTGATTTGCCAATCGCAGCCCCCATCGATCTTGGCTCATGCGGGAAGAACGCAGGATTTCCGCCAGTTTGCGTCCCATTGGTCAAAAGGAGATAGAGGAGGCGCGCGCCAAAACGACAAACGTCGGCTGCCGCTGCGTCGCGCGTGCACAACGTGAAGTGAACGCAAGACAGGACGACGTCAACACAGTCTTGCTGCTGATTTGGCGGTCAACGTACCCGGGGTCGTGCCTGGGCAGTTGATTGACTCTCCAGTGCAAGGGTTGGATTCGTCGCCAACTGTTGGCTTAACGCATCCATGATGATGCCCGGCGAAACGTCTTGAGCCTGCATTTGTTCGAGGCATTGCGTGAGATAGTTCTGATCAGAAACTCTCTCGACGGCCCTTGAGAACGAGTCGATCATATGATTGCCATAAGCGCCGAGAGCTTTGTCCCAAGCATCCTTTGGGATCAGACCCCACTGATTGATCATCATGGCAAGGTCGATGATGTCTCTGTTCAATGTCGACCGGTCAGCCCAGCGATCAGCGTTGGCTAAGAGCTTCTCTGCATACATGTCGGCACGGCAGAGTGTTGGGACGCCGAACATGCCCGACATTACGCCTGAAATTTGTATCCGGCCTTCGCTGACAATTTCAAATTTTATGGGTATGCCGTCTACTTCCAAGACAGTGCGGATGCCGTATCGATCGGCACGTACCTGGCGAAGTTGCTTGATGGAATCCCCGATAAGCGGCCCGAGATCGGTGTAGCCGATGGTGTTCCGTAGCAATCGGTATCCATCGATAGACGCGCACAGGAAGTCCACATCAACGGACTCTCTGTACTCTCCGATAGAAAGTGCAATCGCCGTGCCGCCACCGAAGTAGCACTCTGCATCCAGAAACAAGTCACTATTTAGGGCTCGAAGCACCTTTTCAATTCTTTGATGGTGTGCTCGCTTAAACATTCAGCACGCCAAACCCGAACGTGTTAACCAGCCGATCAATCAGAGCTTTCTCATCGGCAGAAATATTCTGCTGGTCAACGTAATGCCAATTGCGCTCATAGAGCGCAAGGGCGTCAACCTCCTCAATGGTCCCATCCGGACGCCGGTTCCAGGAAAGGGAGCGTAGCTGAGGGTAGTGAGCAATTTTGATCTTCATGGGTGCTAACCTTTCGCGGCTCGTTTACCACACTACATTTCATGGTGCAAGATGTCAATTTCTTCAGCAAGCCGGTCACGTGTCCAACCATAGCCCAGCCTCAAATAATTCAGCTAGGGCGTATGGCATCCTCGAGACTGGCGTGCCGGTCGCGCGCGTGGTGATCGGCCCTTTGGATCAGCCTGGCCACGCAAAGGCAGGATCCACTGTGATCAGGTCCCCATTTGCAAGGGATGACGGGCAACTGAATGCGCGCCTAGATGGGAGGCTTGGTGTTGCTCAGCCCGGAAATGTGAATGCATTGTGGGACCGTCAGTTTGGGGCTGTTTCGCACACTTGTCTCGCCGCCGTTTCGAGCGCAGCTTATGGCCGTCACCAGCCGGTGACTGACCTGGAGAGAGGAACATGGCCAACAACGAGAAAACCAGTCCGAAGGCAGCGACCGCAGCCAGCAAGGTCTTGAAGAGCGGCACCACAGGCAAGAACTCCAAAACCGCCGCTGGCTCGGCTCTCAGTCAGGCCCCGGACAAGGGCAAGAAGAAGTAACCATCAGGCTGGCCGTCCATCCTGGGCGGCCAGCACCTGGATCAGATCAAACGCGTCAATGTGGAGCAGCGGAGTCTTGCAGCTTCGCCTTGCCGACGACGCGGGCATCCTTTCGGATCTCATCATCTGTGCGGCTCTGCTGGTGGATCAAAAGCGCGCCCAAGAGTTCTGCGTCATCCAATGTTTCTGCAGCAGCCAAGTAAACTAGCGCTGCGACACGCCGGCGGCGCCGCGCTTCTTCTTGACGCTGGGCTTGCTTGGCTTTGCTTGCTTGACGTTGTGATGCCAACAGCTCGCGCGCCTGAAGCTGGGCGAGCCGCTCTGTGGCCCTCTGGATGCGCTCATGGTATTGATTGGTTGCGGTCATGGTGAATTCCTTCATGAGGTTGAAACCAGTCAACCAAAGAAGTTGGTGTCGTCAAGATCGCTAGCATCTGAAAATGTACAAACGTGCAACGCTCAATGAGCGCTCAAAAAACATGCTTAAAAGAACAATGCAAGAGCGCACTTAGGTGTAACTCTGTTACACGTGCGCAAAGGGCTTCGCCCCTTGAACCCCAAGCGGTTTCCCGCTTGCGAAGAGAAAAAACAAAAGCATAAAGACTCCGACCAATCACGGAGTTCTCAATGGCTATCTACCACACCAGCGTCAAAACCTTCAGCCGTGCGCGAGGCCAGTCCGCCGTCGCGGCGGCCGCCTATCGCGGCGGTCTGCGGCTTAAAGACTTTCAGACAGGACAAGTGCACGACTATCAGCGCCGCAGTGGTGTCGTCGCAAGCAGGTGCGTGGTGCCTCCAGGAGCGCCACCATGGGCCTTGATTCCAGGCGAACTCTGGCCCGCGGTCGAAGCAGCTGAGCGTCGCAAAGACGCCACGATTGCACGCGAGTTCGAAGTGTCGCTGCCACACGAGCTCGATGCCGAACAGCGCAGTGAACTCGCGTGGGCGATAGCGGAGGTGTTGGTGGAGCGCTATGGATTTGCCGTCCAAGCCAGCATCCATGCGCCCGCAATACCGGACGGCCTGAACCACCACGTACACATCCTTGCCAGCACGGGCCGAATCACTGAGCAAGGCTTTTGTGACAAGACCAAGGAGCTGGACGGCGGGCCCACGGGCAGGATTGAGGTGGAGTGGGTTCGCGAGGCGGTGGCGTCCACGATCAACTCACATCTGGAGGCGGCTGGCATCCGGTCCCGCGTTGACCACCGCAGCTTGGAAGAGCAGTCTCAGATGGCCTTGTTGGAGGGGGATCCACTTCGGGCAACGCTGCTATCCAGGGAGCCTACGCGTCACCAAGGAAAGGTCGCTACGGCGCTTGCCAGGAAAGGCCAGGCCACCCACGTTGAAGAGACCAACCTATCGATTCAGCAGGAAAACGAGGAAGAATTCGAATCGCTGATCCAAGACGCTGTGGCGGAGGGGCGGGCCATTGGACTTCCTCCCACGCACGATCACCGGGCTGCACTCGCTGAGCGAGCCAAGCAGAAGTCTGACGCGCCGGTTCTCGTGGTCGGCGATCTCAAGATTGAGGGAGTGATGGGCATCCGGCTGCCTCCCATTGAGAACGGGGTGTGGGGCCCCGAGCGCCCCCCGAGGCATTGGAGCTGCCTTGAGTGGATTGATGTTGCACTGAGAGACCTCTGGGAGATTACCCAAGCCCGCGCGGACTTGGCTTTGGGCGTTGTTCGGGAGTGGCTCGCGGGTGTGCGCCGTCACGTGGTCCGCTTTGGTGACACCGTCCAGGCACGCCCGTTGGTCGCATCGGTTGCGGTCAAGATCCGCACGCTCAAGCAGGCGTTGCTGAGAAGGGGGCGGAGGGAGAGCGCGGTCCGGCGAGCAGACCGGCTTCACCACATGGCGCAGCAGCAGTGGGAGGGCTTCAACGCGGACCACCCACGAGAAGGGAGCCAGTGGTCGCCCAAGGAATGGGCCAAACGCCGAGGGAGGCGTCTGGCTGTGCTCGAGATGCGGTCAATCGAGTTGGCTAAGGCCCAAGAGAGGGCGACTCAGCCTGCGCTGGACGCCGCCGAAAGAGATATTCTTCAACAAGCGTCGGAGTTGGCTCAGTCTTGCGGTGAGTTGCCCGCATTCGTGGCGCCATCGGTGCGCAGGGTCCCGGAAGTGCCTAGGCCTGGTCCGGCATCGCGTCCGTCGGGCCCGCCGAGTCGATAAAGCAAGTGGCCCCGCAGTTGCGGGGCCACTTGCTACTCAGTGCAGACCAGGCCGTCTGCCCAGCTTTGGCTTTGGACCGGGCATTGGTGTGTTGATCCTGCTGCTCCGCCACTGCTCCATCGATTCTGGCATTTCCGGTGGTGGGAGTGAGCGGTCAACGGGCATGCTCAGTGACCTGCCGGCTGCGGGCGGGGGATTGAAACCCACTGGGGGCGTAGTCGGTCCCCACTGCCTCATCAGTTCGGCGGCGACATCCAAAGCATGCCGAATGTCTGCCTCGCGATCGTCCATGTCCCGACTTGGGGTCTGAAACATGAGAGCGCTGAGTAATTGGCTAGCGATGTGGAGCTGTGTGTCGTGGTGCATAGAGCCTTCCTTTTCGTTAGTGGACGGCCCCATCCAAGCACCCATACCCATAGGCGCCAAATTAAAAATGAGAGAAATTTCACATATCTGAACTTCCAATTCGACCTTAGATCTCCGCCTTAGACGTATCTCCGCACCCGCTGCCATCGGGGGCCTCGGTTGGCTAATTTGCTAGCCGACCGCTCCTCCATCGGGGGAGGCCTGGTCACCCGGGGAAGCAGTACCAACCGTACCTTGGACTGGCTATGATCGAGGAAACATCCCAAGGAAACCTGCCAAAGAGGCTTTCTGCAACGGAGAGAATTGGTTAGATCGGTGGTGATCCGATCCCACTCTCTCCGCCAGACTCTTGCAGCGCATTGCTTGTAAAGTAAATCAACTGAGTTGGATGGTTTGGAAGGCGGGAAGCATGTCGAGGAAACACTCGCATGCGTATCTCCCGTCATTTGAGCTGCATATCGACCTGTCGCTCGTCCTTTGTCCAGCGCCTCCCCACTGACCCTCAGGCCGTGCTCGACTGCCGGCTGATCAAACGAACCCGTCGTACCAAGGCGTTGAGCGTGGCGCGTCTGTGTGCGGTCCTCCTGTCCTGCGGCTATGCTCGGCTCTTTGCACAGTTGAGGGATCAACGAGTGGGCAAGCTCGCCAAACTGGTCGCGGAACTACCCATCGCTCGCCTGACGATGCTTTCGATGATGTCAGGTAGATGCTTTCGTTTTGATGGCGTGGGACTCATCATTGCTGCTGCCAGTGCAACTTCAGCTATTGGCTGCGTTTCTGTGCCGGAAGCAATGAGCCAGGCTTCCGGACTACATGGTACCGGTACCGCTGAATTCGACCGAAGTAGTCGAGATCGGAAGAGAACTGAAGGTTTATCCCAACCCGGCAGAGGATCCTGAGTGGAGCAGTACGGTCGCGATGCGGCATCCTGAAGATCAATTGCGCCCAGTTGTACAGCAGTCATGTCAAGGTAAAACGGGGGCGGGCGCAATAGAAAATTCCGCTCGTTGATCGGGCTTTGTCGTTGTGGCCTGGCGGCTAATGGCTATGAAGTCCTCCGCCCATATCGTGTCGGTAATCCTCATCCCAAGTCATGCAGCATCAGAGCCCCTTCAATGAAGCTTCCGATTCAATCAAATAGCGCATGCCCTTGGAGTATTCCGTTTCGCGTGGGATCGATTGTCATCCTCATTGCGTTAGCTGTGTCCGTCTCAGGGTGCAGTTCCTCGAGCCCCTAAAGAAGGAGCCGAGATCACTCACTCGACAACTAGGCATGCCCAGCTGTCGAGCATCTGTTCCGCTGCTTCCAAATGACGCCTTGAATATAGGGCGTCGATGGGAGCTCTATCCCAATCTCTAAGAAGATCCAAAGTGGACAGGCATGATCGCTGGCATGCAGCGTGGCGACGAACTTCGTTCGTTCCACTGCACGTCGGGTCACGCCTATTCCTACGTGGTTATCCGGAGTGGGCGGGTCATAGCTCAGTATGTTCTGCCAATGCTGGACTGACTTGGTCCGCTCGCGGGTCCTTCGCCCAATGCGTCCCCATTGACCTTCAGGCCGGTCTCGACTGTATGCCAGGTTCTGGTGAGAGAGCTGAGGGCGCAGCTATTGCCCATCGCCGCCTTGCATCCTGGTCACAGCGGGGGTTTGCCAGTGGCCATCCAGCAACGCCGGCTTGGGACGGTAGTAGCGCATGAACATCACGAACGGCCCGCTGGGTGCCGGCAGCCAGTTGGCCTGCTTGTCCTTCCCGGGTGGCTGGGCTTGGATGTAAATCGTCAAACCGCCGTCCGCATCTTTCTTCAAGCCCGGCAGCATGGGCGAGTTGATGAGATAGCGGTTGATCGGATTCTTGACCAACAACTGCTGCGGCAAGCCATACATTGTGACCGACCAGAACGCGTCCACGGGCGGCAATTGGTCCTTGGCGAAGCGCAGCGTGTACGCGCCTTTGCTGCCGTCCAGGGGCTGGCCGTCCGAATCCTTGTCCAGAATCGGATACATCGCCTCTTCGCGGGAGTTCGCGCCGATGCCTACCTGGGTGCCAGTGGCACGGGCGACGTAGTCATTCTTCAGGAAGTCCCGATTGCCGAACAGGGCATCGGTCTTTCCTCCCAGCGACGCGCGCTTGTCATCGATCTGCTTCTGCCCCTCGGCCATGCCTTCCTTGAGCGCGGCCTGCATTGGTGGCGGCAGGCGGGTGGCATCAAATGGCTTGCCCGGCTCGATGCCCAACTGGGCAAAACGTGCACGCAGGGCGGACTCACTGGGATGCGGGGGCTGCGCGAACTGCAGCAGGAACGCCAGCTGGTTGAAGAACTCGAGGGACGTCCTGTCCTGCGCCGGTGGCGTTGGCTTGATCCAGTCGATGGCAGGGGCCGGTGGCGGCGCTGGCGTCCCTGCGAACGCTGACAAGGGCTGCACCTTGTAGCCGGCTTGTATCTTTTTCACGTTCTCCAGGTCGGCAGCGTTGAACAGCTGTGTGCGTCCGACCACGCTGACCAGATCGGTTTCAGACCGGATCACCTTGGTGATGCCTTTGGGCGCCTCGCCCTTCCACCCGGGCCCGGCAATAAGAAAGCTGCCGCCGTCATTCCCGGTTGCGCGGCTGCCGATGTAATCAAAGTTGAACGTGTAGAGATCCATCAACTGGAAAACGAAGTAGCGGTCCTTCGCCATCTTCGGCACGGTGATGACGACCGGCTCCGCGCGCAGATCCAGCATGGCGAACGAATAGGGTGTGTCCGAGTTGGGCGTGACGAACGCGGTGTCGTCCGGGGTGAACACCCGGGCGATGTTCAGGATGGCGTTGAACGGACCCTTGTACTGCGGGTTGGACGTATCAACGTTGAACGCATAGACGGTCTTGTAGGTGTCCACCATCGGGACGCCGTAGACATAAGCGTCCCTGGCCGTCGCCTTGGCCTCTTCCAGCGCTGAGGCGTCTGCCGGCGCTTGCGCGGCTGGAGCCGGTTGGCTCGCGGTGGTGGCCGTATCCTTTTCCTTGTCGGTCGATGCTCGCTCGCTACAGGCGCTGAGTGTCATGCAGCCGGCAAGGGCAAGGAGCATCCCGATCCCCGAAGCGGATGGAATTCGATGGTCGTGCATGCGGTCTCTCCCTGGTGGTCTGGTTCGCCGACGTATGTCGTGCGGGAATCAAGGCGTGTCTGTGTCAACCGGCTGCAAAGGAGGCAGATTCCACTTGCCTTCGATGGCAGCAGGGCTCGGACCGTACACGCGTCCCACCGCGCTGTAGGGACCGGCCGGGGCAGGCAGCCAATTGCTTTCCTTTTCCCTGCCAGGCGAAACGTGGCCGACATACAGGGTCAGCCCGCCATCGGCGTCATACTTGAGGCCGGGGGTCCGGTCGCCAATGGAATAGCGCTTCAGTTCGTTGGCGTAGAGGAAGCGGTCCGGCAGGGTGTAAAGCGTGACTGACCAGAAGAACCTGGCCGGGGGCAGGGCCTCCTTGCTGAAATGGATCATTGACGCCTTGTGGCCGTCACCCACGTAGCCGCCATACCACGCCTCATCGATGGAGTTCCCATAGAGACCCTTCTCGGCCGCGATGGCGCGCGTGAGGTAGTTGTTTTCAAGGAACTCGCGCGAGCCGAACAGGCCGTTGGACGAGAGCATCGTCTTGGCCTTCTCGGACATTTCCGCCTTGGCATCTGCCACGCCTGCATCGATCGCCGCCAACCGCGCTGGGGGCAATGTCTTGGCGTCGAACGGAAGCCCGGGGCCGATGCCAATTGTTGCGAACCGCTGCATTAGCGCGGTCTCACTTGGATGCGGCGGTTGCGTGAACTGAAGCAGGAAGTTGAGGTAGCCGATGAAGTCGTGCGAATGGACTTTGTCAGCATCATATGGGGGGAACCGAATCTCCGGTGCTGCCGGCGGAGACGGGGTGCCCAGATAGGCGCTGAGCGGCTGAAGCTTCATCCCCGCCTGCACTTTCTTGACGTTGGCGATGTCGTCGGGGCCGTTCAGCGCTATGCGCGTGAGGGTCATCACCAGGGCAGTTTCGGAGGGAAACACCTTCTTGATGCCTTTCGGTGTTTCACCCTTCCAGCCGGGACCGGTAATCAAGTAGCTGGCGGCGTCGTTCCCGGTGGCACGCGACCCGATGTAGGCGAAGTTGTATGTGAACAGGTCGACCCACTGTTGGACGTAGTAGCGTCCCTCGGGCACCTTGGGAACGGTGACCACCCAGGGTTCAGTGCGAAGGTCCAACCAGGCCCAGGAATAGGGCGTGTCGTTGTTGGGGGTCACTACGTCATGGTTGTCGGGCGTATAGAGCTGCGAGTAGTGCCTGAATTTTCCGAAGCCACCGACGTACTCCGGAGCAGTGGGCGAGGCCACCTGCTTGTAGAGCGTGTTGTAGTTCTCGAGCATCGCAAATGCGTAGATGTAGGCATCCTTGGCGATTGCTCGCGCCTCCTCCTGCTCGCGGTCGTTGGCTGTCGCTTGGGCTGCTTGTATGTCAGTAACCGCAGCGGGTTTCGCGCGATCCGGCTCGCCCTCCTGCCGCTGGCATGCTGGAAGCAGCATCACCATTGTCACCAGACGCAGCGGACCGCAAGACATGGGGCGCATGGACTGAGCTCGCTGGGGCGGGGCGGGGTGAATGGAGGTCCGACTCGCAGGCACAACCGGCATCGCTGGGCCCAGGCCATGCACTACGTTCGTGCGTGCAGAGGTATGAGAAGTTCTAACCTCACTGTGGTCTCTCTGCCACACAGGTGACAAGAGCGTATCCACTGTCTCCCGCTCAGTATTTCTACTGACATGGAGGCTTGGCCTCGATGGCATGCGCCTTTCTGGAGGCGCAGGGGGCGCCTGGTGCTCACCGGGTTAGTAGTAAAGACCCGCCAGTGACTGCGATGGCCGTCAGCCTGCAGCCTTGGATTCCAGCTGAGCGGTCAACAAGCGGGTCAAATTGCGTCGCGCAAAGTAACCCTGCAGTTGTCGCGCTTTGATGGTTCTTGCCTTCAGTCGAGCGTGGCCATCTGCGCGATGCTCAATGCCGTAGCAGCGCGAAGCCCCACACAACTCTGCCTGGCTCGCGGTGACCGTCACCACGGTCACTTCCAGGCTGGTGAAGGCGGTCTCGGCGGCGATGTCCGGGTTCTCCGTGCTGGCGCGCTCGATCAGGGTCCGGAATCGCCCCAGGTCACGTTCGCCGCCACTACTGAGCGCCCCCACGTTGGTCGCACGGCGCACATCATCATCGTCCCCGGGAGCAGCGTGGCTCCATCTCTCTGTGCGTTCGGGAATGACCGCGCGCACGACCTTGCCGGCAGGGTCGATCAGATCGATAACCACATCTAGCAGGTATACCGGTTCCAGCCCCAGGTTGGTCACGAAACAGTGCGCATCCAGGTCCTTGCCCGCGCCCGACGTGATCAGGATGGAAGGTCGCTGCTGCCGGCGGTAGCTGCGCAGGAAGAAACTCAGGTAGACGACCCAGATCAGCGCCGTCACGCAGGTCATGGCGGCGGTTATCAGGGGCGCGAAATGAAGCAGGTTCTGAAGCACGTTCTGGTTGATCCCATGGGTCGACGCATGTAGGCACGCTGCCGGTCATATTCGCCCTTGAACCGCTTGCACCCCGTGAAGCGCCCGGCTCCCGCGGGCCTGGCTCCCCGCAATCCATGACCGGGTCGATCTCGACGGGGCGGTCTCTACTTACTTGAAGTTGGAGTGGCTCTCCCGTCCGTCTCGATCGCGATGCAGCAGGCGTGGGAAACAAGTAAGACCCGCCCGCGCCTTACGTATGCTCGATCAACATAATGGCGGTGGTGCCGGCTTCGAGCGCTTCGAACATGTGGGGCTGGTCCGCTGAGTAGCTCGCGTAGTCGCCTGCGGACAGTTCGACGGGGTGGTCGGTCGGCCCCAACTGGGCTCGCCCGCGACACAGCACGACGTGTTCAATCGTGCCGGGCGGATGCGGTTCAGACAGGCGAGGCGCGCCAGGCTCGACCGCGAGCCGATAGAGATCACGCTGCACACCAATTGGACAGACCGCCAGCAGGGTGGCCGCGTAGTGGGCCTGCTCCGACGCCACCGTGGCACCTTCATTGGCGCGGATGACCTGGACGCGGGTTTTAGGTTGGGCGATCAACCGGGTTACCTGGACGTCCAGTGCCATCGCCAAGGTCCAGAGCGTCTCCAGGCTCGGGTTTCCGACACCCGCCTCAAGCTGCGACAAGGTGGATTTGGCGATGCCAGCTCGCTTGGCCAACTCGGAAATGGACAGGCCCATGCGCTCACGCTCCCGTCTGAGCGACGCGGACAGCAGGCCGATGGGCGAGGGCGGGGCAACTGGGGAAGAAGAGGGCATTTCGTTCTCTATCGGAAACGATTGTTCGGTTTGACGAAAGGCGTCGTTATGCACATCATATCGTCCAAACGTTTGATATGTCGAACGACCTGCCTTTCTAAAGGACCTGCCAATGAACATCCGGACTCGGGGAATCCTGGAGATGACCACAGCGATGGTCATCTCCGGCACGGTTGGCTGGTTCGTGCTCGAAACCCGGATGCCGCCTGCTTCCGTCGTGTTCTGGCGCTGCGCTTTCGGAGCGGGCGCCATGCTGTTGGTTTGTGCTGGCTTGGGTCTGTTGCGCCGGGGCGTATTGAATCGACGGCAGGCTGGACTGGCAGCGGCAGGCGGCGTCGCGTTGATCGTCAACTGGATCCTGCTGTTTTCCGCCTACGCGCATGCGTCCATCGCGGTGGCCACCGTGACCTATCACACCCAGCCCTTCATGCTGGTCGCCATTGGCGCGCTGTTCTTCGGCGAAATGCCGACGGCGAACAAGATCGGGTGGCTGAGTGTGGCCTTCGGCGGGGTTGTGCTCATCGTCATCGGTGGCCAGCAGGCGGGCTCGGATGCGCCGGGCTACCTGTCCGGCATCGGCCTGGCGCTGGCGGCTGCGTTCTTCTATGCCATCGCCGCGGCCATAACCAAGCGTCTCAAGGAGGTGCCACCGCACGTGATCGTCGCCATCCAGATGATGGTGGGCAGCGTGCTGCTGGTGCCGTTTGCGACCTGGCCCGATGGTGCGCCTTCGCCGCATGCCTGGGGGCTATTGATGGCGATCGGTTTCGTCCACACCGGCCTGATGTCCACACTGCTCTATGGTGCGATCCAGAAGATACCGACCGCGCTGGTGGGTGTTCTCTCGTTCGTCTATCCGATCGTCGCCATCATTGTCGATGCCTGGGCGTACGGCCACGTGCTGGGCGCGATACAGGTCGTCGGAGCCGTTGCGATCTTGGCCGCCGTGGCAGGAATGAATTTCGGGTGGACGCTTTTCCGGCGCGAACGCAGTAGCCCATAGCCTGGGCTGGAACCTCGGGACGCCACTAAAAAGGCCGCCATCGAGGCTCTTGTCGCGTTATTGAAGCCGAAAGCCAAGGTCCATGGCGCGTTCGGACCTGGCCCGTTGGTATCGGACCACATCGGAGAAGCCGCCTCCTCCATCACCACTAGCCACCCTGCCTCGACGTTCAGCGAAGTTTTTTGGTGCGCCTTTGGTTGTGATGCGGAAAGCGTGCCGAGGCGACTAGCGTATGCGCCTCCCTCACCCTTTGAGTCGGTCCGAGACCGGTCGTTGGTCTTTCGTCCAGCGTGTTCCTGTCGGCCTTCATGCCGTGCTCGACTGCCGGCGGATCACGATATGAAAAAATTCTCATTGCGCGAGGCGTGAGGGCCGGATATATAAAAAGGCAGCGCTGATACCAATTGGATTGCAAGATGGAAGCCCGCAGCAATGAGCTTTGACATCATTATTTTGAAGCCTACAGATCTGAGTGAAAACGATCTGTCTGCGGTTGAGGATGTGCTGGATATTGGATCCCCTGAGGCCGTGATCACATTTCTGGAGCGTGTGTTCCCTGGATGCGCCCACGGTGCATTTTTGGATGGTGAGCGCTACGTGCTCGAGTCTGCTCAGAATGGAGATCCAGTGACCACCATCCACCTGACTCTCAGATACGGCCGAGCCTGGTCTGAGGCGGCCTGTTCTGATTTCATGGACCTGCTCTCGAGGCTCTGCGAATTGCTCCAGTCAGTCGCTTTTGCGGTCTCCGATAACTCACGGATGGCACCTCGCTGCTAAGGATAGAGAATCGCGCCATCTGATCGCCAGCCTGGATTCACTTGGCCGCAATGGATGCCTGGAGCGCCGCAGCCAACGCGGCGTCGCCATTGACCAACTCGGTCCACTGCAGTTCCACTCCCTTTCTCCGCCCCTTCAGCACGAGCTTGAGCCCGCTCGGGTCGATCGTCAGTGTGTACGTATCGTCGCCGACCTGCAGTTCTCTACGGATCGCTTTGTCGAGCGGGGTCATGTCCAGCTCCTGCTTGAAGGGGTGGTCGGGACGAAGGCGCTGGCGTTGGAGAACGCCTGCGATTTTGCCGCCGCACTCAGGCCGGGTAGGCGGGGAATCGCTCGCCGGGGTGGTGCTTCTTCCATTCGGTATGGGCGACGGTTCCTTCCCAGGCGAGGAACGCTGCGGGTGGGCGTCCACGTCCAGACCACGTTTCACCACTGAAGGGGAGCCAGAATCGGGGTGCCAGGGCTTCCTTTTGAGCCTTGGGGACCTTGGGAACCTTAGGGGCCTTGGCCTGTTTAGGCGCCTTCGGGCGAGCGCTCGCGCCGACCGCTTCGCGGATCCTGCGCTGCTGCGCTGGGCTGAAATCCTCGAAGTAAGCGTCCAGCAGCAGGCCTACGCGCTTGTAGGCTTCCTTGGTCGCTGCACGGAGAAGTGCCTTTTCAGTTGCTGTTCCCGGCAGGATCGCGCTGGCAGGGACGTCCAGTGGTGATGCGGAGGGGGTGTTCGAGGGCTGGCGGGGCATGGGGGTCGCGTTGAGTGCAGAGCTGGCGCCCACGATACCAAATAGCGGGTCGATCACTTCTGATGGGTCTTGCTGGGCATCGCACACCGTTCCCGATCCGGTGACAGGATCACAGTCAGCCGGCGTTGCCTCCGTATCGCTCCCTGCGACGCCCCGCATTCACTCTACGCCCATGACGAAAGCAGACATCGGAAAGGCGCGCTGGGCGCGCGCACGGGCGGCCGCGTTGTGGCAGCAGGCCGACGCACTGGACCTGCAACGCGGTGGCGACTGGCGGGCGAGGGCGAGTCGACGCACTACCGCCGATCGCCTTCGAACAGAGGCGGCGCGCTTCGATGCGATCGCCAACCGACTGCAGCCCGTTGACGACGCTCAGGCGGCTTAAGCAACTGACCCCAAAAAAACGGACCCCCTATGGCGAGGCCAGGGCGCGCCCGCGCCGGGTCGCGCCAGGCGAGTGCCCCATGACGCGCTTGAAGGCACGACTGAACGCGGCCTGCGACGCGTAGCCCAGGCGCTCCGCCACTACCTCGATGGACAGGCTTTGGTGGGTCAACCATTGGCTGGCCAACTGCATGCGCAGCTCGGTCACGTACCGTAGGGGCGCGGTTCCAATGACGGTCTGGAACCGGTCTGCAAAGACAGAGCGTGAGATGTTGGATTCTGCCGCCAGCGCGTCGACGGTCCAGTCACGCCCAGGGTCTTTATGTAACGCAAGCAACGACAGCGATAGACGTGGGTCGCGCAGGGCCATGACCAGGCCGGATGCGCCGTCGCAACCGCGCTCGACCCAGTCACGAACAATCATGGCGGCCACTGCATCTGCCAGCCGGGCGAGTATGCCTGCATAGCCGATACGGCCGGAGCACACCTCGCGCTTCATCGCGTCGACCATCGGCAACAGCCCGGGGAACTGCGTGGCGTTGCCATCGCACACCATCACCGCCGGCATCACCTTGCTCAACCCTTGCATGCCGCCCAGATCGAACACCATGCAGCCGTGGAAGAGCACGGCGCTTGGCACGGCGTGTGTGCTTGGGCAGGTGTCTATGCCGCTCACCGCGTCACCCAGCGGGGCGGCGTCTATCGTTTCCAGGCACTGGACGGGATGGTCGTCGCCCGACAGCAACGCGTGTTCGTCTCCGCGGGGAAGAAGCACGACATCCCCGGCGGAGAGCAGGTGCTGGCTGCCGTCTGCGCCGCGAAGAATCGCCGTGCCCACGGCTAGGTAATGGAAGTAGGCATGCCCTGGCTTCGGGGGAAACCCAAGCCCAAAGGTCGGCCCGGTCTGAATGCGCCGGTATTGAACGCCATGCAGCCGCATGCCGGTCAGCAGCTCGCTGATCAGATCGGTGGGCTGGGGTGGGGCGTAGCTCATTGAGACGATCCGGGGTTTCGATCAAAAATGCAGGATGGACAATCATAGATCATCCTGACATGGCTCCCTAGACTCTCGGCTGCACGATTGCACTGGGATCTTTGATGAGTAATGACGTAGTTGATGCCGCAGGCGCACCGGATTCTGTGGCCTGGAGTAGCGGGGAGCCTTCTTCATCGGCATGGGTGGCGGTGTTTTCGCTGGCCATGGGTGTGTTCGGGTTGCTCACGGCCGAGTATCTGCCTGCCAGCCTGTTGACGCCGATGGCGGCGGACCTGGGGGTGTCGGAGGCGCTGGCCGGGCAAGCGGTGACCGTCACTGCGGTTGTGGCCCTGTTCGCTGGCCTGCTGGTGCCGCGGCTGACCCGTTCGATAGACAGGCGGCTGGTGCTGCTGAGTTTCACCGGCTTGATGATGCTCTCCAACGCCTTGGTGGCGCTGTCGTCCAGCATGGGCGTGCTGCTGGTGATGCGCGTGCTTCTGGGCGTCGCGCTGGGCGGCTTCTGGAGCATGGCAGCGGCCGTGGCCATGCGGTTGGTGCCGCCACAGCGCGTGCCTCGCGCGCTCTCCATCATCTTCAGCGGCATTGCGGTCGGCACGGTGGTGTCCGTTCCGTTGGGGAGCTACCTCGGCGGGCTGCTGGGCTGGCGCAGTGCGTTCTGGGCGGCGACGGCGGTAGGTGGACTCACGTTTGCGTTCCAGTGGTTCACGCTGCCCCGCATGGCCCCGCGAAAGGCGGCAGTGCCCGAGTCGGTGGTGGGGCTCCTGCGCCGGCCAGGCGTTGCGGTGGGAATGCTGGGCTGCGTTCTGGCGCACACCGGTCAGTACTCGCTCTTTACGTACATCCGCCCGACGTTGGAGAGCCTGGGGCAGATGAGCGCGGATGGCCTGGCGCTGATTCTGCTCGGATTCGGTGTGGCGAACTTCGTTGGCACCCTGCTGGCCGGCTGGCTCATGGAGCGCAGTTTGAAAGTCACGCTGGTGACCATGCCTGCGTTGGTGGGCGCAGCCGCGCTGGGCATGCTCCTGTTACCGGTGGGCGTGGGCGGGCTATCGATCCTGGTCGCGCTCTGGGGCCTGGCCTTCGGTGGTGTGCCGGTTGCCTGGTCGAGCTGGGTTGCGCGTGCGGTGCCGGATCAGGCCGAGAGTGCCGGCGGGATGGTGGTCGCTGCTGTGCAGTCTTCCATTGCCGCGGGGGCCGCTTTGGGTGGCCTGGTGTTTGGGTTTGGGGGCATTGTTGCTGTGCTCACGGTTGCCGCGGCGGTGATGCTGCTGGCCAGCCTGCTCATTGCGTTGGGTGTCAGGGTGAGTTCGCCCATGTTGTCGGTAGGCCCGGCGCTTCATATCTAGCCGTCATCCGTCTTGGGTGCTACGTGGTGCAGCACTTGGGGCGCGATGGGTAAAGAATGGCGGGGCAGCACGCTGCGCCCTCCGCTCGTGGCAGATCTGATACTCGTTGTTCTCGAACCAGCGTGCACCCACATCCACGTGCAAATTGATGCTCGGCGAAAAACGGTAATGCGCCAGCGCAACCTTGGCGCGCATGTCGAGAAAGTCGCTGACTTCGTTGTGGTTCCAGCGAAGGTTGGTCAGAAAACTGCCGTTGTCGTCCACCGGCCCGCCACGCGGGCGGTTGGCGCCCAGGTTCTGGGTGATGTCGGTGAACTGCGGGTCAACTGGCCCGTGTCGCCCACGTGGAAGGCGAGCGATGCATCACCGATCACGCTTTCGCTGTCCGAGTTCCAGCGCACGCCCTGTTCGGTGTCGCCATACAGCCCGGCGCGGCAGCGCACGTTGCCAGCGGCGCTCATCGGCCCGGTGGCCTCGATCGATTCAGCCCGGAAATCGTTGTTGCCGGCCTCAAGTTCGATGCGGCGCTGGGGCGTGGCTTTCAGCTTGCGCTTCACGTAGTTTATGACGCCCCCGGCATCGCCGCCGCCGTACAGGGCGCCGGCCGGTCCCTTCAGGACTTCCACGCGCTCTATGTTGAACAGCTGCGGCACCGAAAAGCCGGCATAGGAGTCGCCGCGCAGGCCGTCACACAGCACGTTCTCCTGGCAGAAGCCGCACAGGGTCACGCCGGTGTACCTGAAGAAACTGATGCCGCTGATGCTGCGATACAGGTCGGTGATCTGGCGGGCCGCCTGGTCTTCGATCAGCTCACGCGGCACCAACTGGATGGACTGCGGCACCAGCGCCAGCGGCGTGTCAGTAAGCGTTCTCACGGTGGCGTCGTCCACCCGGTAGAGGGTCTGGGTGCGGCCGGGCACCTACACTGCGTCTAGCTGAAGCATGCCAGTGCAGGAGGCCGGGGCGGCATGGGCGGAAATGCAGGCCAAGATCAGGGCCGCGCCCAGGGTAGAGGGGGCGTAGCAACGGGCTGGTCATCAGGGGGGGGGAATTACCCGTAATACAGCATGAAGGCGGTTGAGTGTGGGCCGCTCGGTGTGACACCCGGTGAGCTTCAGATCAACCGCTCTCCCTGCTAGGCCAACATTTGTGGTGCGTAGCCAGCATTGCCCGGTGCAACTCCTCTCATGGCGCGGGTCCCTAGGGGCGCACCAGCCGCACTCAACGCGGACTATGGCAGAGCGCAGTTCTGAGCCTCCCTAGCACTTCGGAAAGCTTCCTACGATTAAAATCTCAACATATCCTAGGCATCGGTGGCGCAAGTACACGTACGGCTGGATCGATACTATCAGTGCGCTAAACTGGCCGCTCAAGGAAGAGCTGCCTTAGGTGACAAAGCCTCATGAAGTCTAGAAGCGGCCCAAACGGGGTGCATATTTTTGATCGGCTCACAGGGCTGAATGTCCTGTTGGATGAGTTGCGCCCGGAAGAGGCGGCTTGGTCAGTGTCCCCGCGACAAGTGTCGATTGCGCTAACAAATGTTTGCGACCTTCAATGTGCTTACTGCTATGCACCGAAACACAAGGCATCCCTACAGGCTGATCAGGTGCTCGGCTGGTTGAAGGAACTAGATGCTGAGGGGTGCCACGGGATCGGATTTGGCGGCGGTGAGCCAACGTTGCACCCTGATTTCGTTGGCATATGCAAAAAGGTGTCAGAAGAGACTCAGCTTGCAGTTACGTTTACTACTCACGGTCATCGCCTTACATCCAAGATGGTCGAGCAGCTCAAAGGGTCAGTCCACTTCGCACGCATTAGCGTTGACGGTATAGGCAGCACTTATGAGGCGCAGCGCGGGAGACGGTTCGATGAATTACTCAGAGGCTTGGACTCGATTTCAATATTGTCACCATTCGGGATAAACGTAGTAGTAAATGAGCGTACGGTTGCAGAGCTTGACGCGATCAGCGAGCTCGCGCAGAGGGTTGGAGCGAGCGAATTTCTCTTGCTTCCCCAGCAGGCAACAAAGGGGGGCGAGGCCATGAATGAAATGGTTGGCCGAGCACTTCAAGATTGGGTCTCCAACTATAGAGGCAAAGTTCGCCTCGCCGTCAGTGAGGCAGGGGCGTCTGGATTGCCTACGTGTGACCCGCTCCCCGACGAACGAGGACTTCAGGCTTACGCGCACATAGATGCGTCGGGCATGCTTCGCGCGACTTCCTACTCAGCTGCAGGCGCGAAGATTGGCGGTGCCGGCGTTCTGTCGGCGCTCAAGCAACTCAGAAGCACTTTTGAGATCAAACGAGAGAAGCGATCATGAAGATTTGGAATGGATACGGGTCTGAGCACTCGATGAATCTGGTTCTTATCGGGAAGTTCAAGCGAGCGCAAGACGCAGATAAGGTCGAGAAGGACATTGGTCGACTTCGTTCCCAAGCGTCGAAGGATGACAGCCATTCCATCCCTTTCGGTCAACCAGAGGATCACAGATTCTCAGATGAGATGCTCCTGTTGTTGCGAAGCCTTAAAATAAATACCTTGGCGCCTTCTGATCTCGGTCAGTTTGTTTCCGATCATTCCCTTCAGCGTGAAGATGATCAAATTACTGTCACAACTGACGAGGCTGAGGTGTCCGCGTTTTTGAAGCTTTTTATCGAGGCTGGCGCCAAGGTTGAAGTGTTCTCGGCGCACGACTATCCGCCTGAATTCGATGGCGCCGGCCACCAGGAGGAATAATCATGCCTGAAGCGAACTGGGGTGTATTCAGGGCACTGCCCGGAGCCGCGGATGAGAACTTCGAACGGCTATGTCGTTCACTGGTCCGACGCCACTACGGGCGTTTCGGTACTTTCAAACAGCTCGCAAATCAGCCCGGCGTGGAGTTTCACCTCCAGCTGACGGATTCTTGTGATCTAGGCGCGCCGCCACGTTGGATTGGCTGGCAATGCAAATGGTATGAGCTGGCAAACGGTCAGGATCTGGGTGCCGCGCGTCGAAAAGTGATCATCGAGGGTATTGAGAAGACGCGAAAGCATGTTCCTGGGGTGACCGATTGGAAGCTCTGGACTCATCACACCCTGACGAAGGAAGACCAAAAGTGGTTCTTTGCACTAGAAAAAGACCGCTTTCCGGAATTGAAATTGGAGCTCTTAACTGCGGCCGATGTCGAAGACCTTTTGGCTGGATCGGGAGCATTGCTTCGAGAGACGTACTTTGGCGAACTCGTTCTAACGCCTGCGCTACTTTATGAGCAGTATAGGCTCGCTGCGGCTCCGTTCAGGAGGCGATACCAGCCAGACGTTCATGTCGTTGTTGGGGCGGAGAGAGAGGTGCTCAGGCGTCTGGGGGAACGTAGTGCGTGGCAGTCACTGAGTGTTATATCAATAGATCTAAGAGGCAATTGCACTGACATTGCTGCCCTCACGACGCACCTGAGTGAACAAATCAAGGCTGATGTCGAATTGCTCTTGACCCGAGCCACCGCATTGGCTGATCTGCTCGATGCCCTGAGCGAGGCGATCGGCAAAGGGGACTTCGACGCTGTTCAACAAAAGCTTGCGTCAAATCCATCGCAGCCAGTGCGCTATGACAGGCTACTTTCGAAGCTACGTGGGGCGCGTTCAGGCGGGGCGCCCCTAGCCGCTAACTTGGTTGCGGACATTCATGCGGGTTCGGCTGCACTGCGCAGTCTAGAGCGGTCAATTACTTCCCGTACCATCGCTATTCTGGCAGCTGCCGGTGAGGGAAAGTCAGAGCTTGCTCTCAATGTAACGCAAGCAAACGACGAATTTCCTGGTGGTGTTCTGCTGCTTGGAAAAAACCTTCATGCAGGCCAGGGGCTTGATGATCTTGTGTCCGCTTTCAAAATTGCGGGCCGACCGGCAGAGAGCTTCGACCGGTTGATTGAAGCCGTGGATGCGGCGGGTCAGCGCGCAGGCAAGCGCATTCCTATCGTCATTGACGGTCTGAATGAGGCTGAGGACCCACGAGATTGGCGAGATGAGCTCTCCCGAGCAGATGAACTTCTCAAAGACTTTCCTTACGTCCTGCTGATTGTCACTCTTCGCAATGAGTTTGCGCAGATGTGTCTGCCGGATGAAGTTCCTCAACTGGAACACAACGGATTCCAGGAGAACCCGCTGGCAGCCATCGACAAGTACTTTGAGTACTACAGGATTGACGCTACCGACGCGGAACTTCCAATCGAATTTTTGCAACACCCATTGACGCTGAGGATCTTCTGTGAGGTGGCGAACTCCCGTCGTCAGCACACTGTCGGGGTGGAGGCGTTGCCTAGTTCGCTTGCGAGCTTGTTCGAGGAACACTTTAATAGGGTTGCTGAGCGAGTCGTTGAGCTGTCACCGGCAACAAATCGCGTCTATCAGCATGAGGTGATAGATGCATTACTCGCGATCGCTGCTCTCCTCTGGGATGGCAACGCAAGGAGCGTGGCTTTCCGAGATGCGCGCACGGCAGCGCGCGACGTTGGTGGCTGGGATGCAAGCGTTGTGCGCGCGCTAGAGTCGGAGGGCGTGCTTATTCGAACGACCTATGAAGAAGGTGGTCAGGGTGTCGCTTTTTCTTACGACCTAATGGCTGGGCATTTAATGGCACGCCATCTGCTTTCCCAGCCGTCCTTAATTCAATGGCTTCAAACAGACGAAGCTCGCGCTAAGTTTCGATTCGGTGAGCCTGGGTCGCATACCTTCGCCTATGATGTCTTTCAAGCTCTGGTTGGCCTCTATCCTCAGAGAATTGGCGGGCGTCAGCTTTGGCAAGAATTTTCCGACGAGAAACTTGCGATGAATGCTCTATTGTTGACGGCGCAATCGGATCCTAGGCGGATTGGGCGGGAAACGGTTGAGCGTTTTGGGCGCGCGATGCACGAGTCAAAAAAGTTCGCACAGATTGCCTTCAAGAGACTCCAGAGTACTAGGGCGGCGCGAGCGCATCCATTTGACATGGATTTCTTGCACGGGGTGCTCCTGACTATGCCAAACGCGCAGCGCGATCTCTTCTGGTCCGAGTGGATTCGCGAAAGATCTGTAGAAATTGAAAGCGATTTTATAATCCTGTCCACCCGGTGGAAGTCGAGTGGCATAGATGAGCGAGAGGTCCGTCGGGCGCGTTGGGTGATGTGGACCCTTACGTCAACGTCAAGGAGCTTGCGAGATCGAGCCACTCAGGCTTTGTACGAGTTTGCCACCAAGAGACCCTGCGATTTCTTCAGGCTAGCAATGGAGGCGGTTACCGTCTCAGACCCGTACGTTCCCGAGCGAATGTTTGCCGCGGCCTATGGCGCGGTGCTGTCCACTTGGTCGGATGAAAGTGCTGTGGGTATGCGTGAGGCGTTGACTCGCCTAGCCCGTGAGATTTATCAATCTATGTTTGCGCCTGGCGCGATTCATCCTACCTGGCATGCCCTGTATCAACAGTACTGTTTGGGGATCATTGCGGTCGCAAGAATGGTTGATCCGAATTGTTTGTCCGAGAATGAGAGGGCTCATCTTGTTCCGCCGTTTGGACATTTGGTAAGTCCATTTGAGAACATGCCGCAGTTCGAATTGGAGGTTATCGAACGTGCGAGACGCGGGGCGATCAGAATGGACTTTGGTAACTACACTATGGGCAGGCTTATTCCGGATCGGTCAAACTACGACTACACGAACCAAGAGTATCAGCGGGTGTTGCCAGCGATCATTTCGAGGATGCTGGTGCTTGGCTATGACCCTGTTCACTTTGAATCTGTCGACCGGAGGATGGACGCGGGCGCTCGTATGGGAGACGACAAGCACAAGATCGACAGATACGGAAAGAAGTACGGTTGGATCGCTTACTTCGAGATGTGGGGCGTGCGACACGCGCAGGGACTCCTTGATGCAGAGCGTGGCGCTCGCCCCTCAGATGTGGATATCGACCCCACGTTCCCGCGCGAGGCGGTGAGAATTGACCTTGCGCTCCCAGAATTGTTTAGTGGTCAGCCTACGACCACTGGTGACTGGGTGGTGCGAGGTCCGCAGCCTGACTATCGCGGCATACTCGAAATGTCAGAGATAGACGGCGTGGAAGGGCCGTGGATCTTACTCGACGGGTTCCTCGAGCAGAGTGCTTCCACAGATGACCGGCAAGTCTTTACCTTCCTCCGAGGTGTTCTCGTGGACAGCGAAGAAGTCGAGCGCTTGTGTACCCTATTTAATGGTCTCGAATACCCAGGTAATAGCGCCATTCCGGACGAGCCAAGTCACTATTACACCTATGCCGGTGAGATGCCTTTCTCTTCTATTCCGGGGCTGTATATCGCTGATGAATCGCCGCGCGACCGCGCCGAGCATAGGGTGACCGTTGATCGGTGGTCAAAGAGTGGCGTCGAGGTGGAAATTCCAGTGCAGAAGTACAATTGGGAGGGTTATCACAGTGTGGTGAACCAGGCTAGTGGTGCAAGCCTGCCCTCTGCATCGCTCTGTGAGGCTCTGAGTCTAAGATACAACGAGAATGCGTGGGATTTGTATGACTCTTCTGGCGTGGCGTCCATGTATCGGGAAATCGGCGAGTATGGGTCGCAGCTAAGTGGCTCTCTCAGCTATTTGCGCCGTGACCTTCTTGACGGTTACTTGGCCAAGTCCGGCAAGGCGCTAGTGTGGCTCATGTGGGGAGAGCGCGGTATCCACCATCGGTCAGCCGAAGCGCATAGTATGTATGATTATTGCGCAGAGTACGAACATGTTCACAAGCGTGCTCACGTTTATCAATCTGCTTCTAGTATTCAAGGGGGAGCAGGGGACTCCGTAATTCTTGGACACTGTTGACGTTCATGCAGTGTAAGCAACGGCTCGAGCAGTTATTGTGTATGAAGGCGCTGTGCACTGCTCGACTGACTGCGCGACGCGCGTGCCGTTCTCAAGTGCTGTGACCGCGCTCATTCTTCTTGCCTGTTACCTGGTATTCCGTTAGGGCAAGTCAACCGAAGTTCTGCGATCAACAGAGACAAGCGATTTCCGATTTTCTACATCAACGCGCATTGTGTTCACCGGAGCCTAGAACCTCCGCACAAAGCCAGCGCAGTTGGACGACCTCCGTCGGGAGGGTGGCTAATACAACACCCTCGTGGAAATACGCCCGGCCGTTTTTGGCTTTGTACGGTTTTCTAGCCTCCCGACACCCTCGCCATCCCGGCGAGGGCGATCCTTACAGGAGGTCCAACATGCACAGGTCCTGGGTGACCCGGCCCGAATTCGTCCCGCCCAAGCGCAAGCCGTACGCCCGCACAGCCCCCACCTGCAAAGTGGGCGCGCAGCACTATCCCACCCGCGAGGAATACGGCAGCGATGAGGTCATTCCCTACGTCCGCCTGCGCGGCCGCTGGCTGGACAAGCTCGGCTTCGACGTAGGCGCGCGCCTGAAGATTGAAACCAGCCCTGGCTGCATCACGCTCACGGTGGTGGAGCGCCCGGCGGTGGTGCCCAAGAAGATCCCCAGGAAGCTGCAGCGCGCAGCCGGCTGATCGGTCCGTCCCGCCAGCCAGCCAGGCGGGCACTGCACGGCGGTGCCGTGCGTATTTCAACCTGTTTCACTATCCAGCAGTAGGAGGAACTCATGAGCGAGAGTGTCTTCATGCAGGTCACGATGGACGCCGGGTTACGCGCGCGCTTCCAGCAAGCGGCGGCGCACGAACGCCGTCCGGCCGCCCAGGTGGTGCAAGCGCTGATGCGGGAGTATGTGGCGCGTCATGCGGGGGCCGGAGAGGTGCCGGATGCGGCAGGCACTGACCGCGACCTGGAAGCAATGGTGCAGCGGCAGCAGGGGTGGCATTCCAGTCCGTTCGGGATGGGGTGATGGCCACGGGGCCCGCAGTCACCGGGGGTGGGGTGCTTGAGTAACGCCGCGCGGGCGCATCTGACGTATCCAGCCTTGCCATGCGGGATACGACGAACGTAATTTACGTTCAGCGTAGTGCTGGGTCATGCTTGTTTGCATGACCCGCACACCTACGTCCATCCGCTCTGTGTTCGCCAGCCGCCTCAAGGCGTGCCGGCTTGAGCAGGGCCTGACTCAACGCGCGTTGGGGGTGCTTGTGGGATTGCCAGAAGATGTTGCGGGCGTTCGCATCAACCGGTACGAGCGGGCCGTGCACAATTGCGACATCGAGACAGCGCAGAAGATTGCGCGTGTCCTGGGCGTTTCCGTTGCCTATCTGTTTGCGGAAACGGACCAGCTTGCCGAGCTCATTGATGAGTTCGGCAAGCTGTCTGGCAAGGCGCAGGAAGCGTTGCTTCTGGAAGTGCGGCGCAAGGCGACGAGATAGCCCGCCCCTGCTTACAGTTCCACCACCACTTTGCCCTTCGCCCGCCCGCTTTCCACATACGCCAGCGCGCCCTGGGTGTCCTGGAACGGAAACACCCGGTCAATGACCGGTGCGAGTGCGCCGGACTCGACCAGCGAGGTGACGGTGCTCAGTTGCGCCCCATCGGCCCGCATGAAGACGAAGGTATACGTGACCCCCTTCTTCCTGGCCTTGCTGCGGATGCCATGGCTGAGCAGGCGCATGACCTGCTTCAGCGGCCAGGCCAGCCCGCGCGCGGCAGCGAAGGCGGGCGTGGGTGGGCCCGAGATGGAGATGAGGTGGCCACCCGGCTTGAGGATCTGCAGCGAGCGCTCCAGTTCCTCTTTGCCCAGGCTGTTGAGCACCACGTCGTAGTCGCGCAGTGCCGTGGCGAAATCCTGCTGCCTGTAGTCGATGACCACATCCGCGCCCAGCGCCTTCACCCACCCCACGTTGGGCGTGCTGGTAGTGGTGGCCACGAACGCGCCAAGGTGTTTGGCCAGCTGGATCGCCACGGTGCCAACGCCGCCGGAGCCCGCCTGGATGAAGACCTTCTGCCCGGGCTTCAGCTGCGCGGTTTCGACCAGCGCCTGCCACGCGGTCAGGGCGACCAGGGGCAGCGAGGCGGCTTCCACCATGGTCAGGTTGGCGGGCTTGAGGGCCACGGAGGCGGCGTTGACGGCGATGAACTCGGCGAACGCACCGATGCGGTCATCGTCGGGACGTGCATAGACCTCATCGCCCGGTTTGAACTGCGAAACGCCGGCGCCCACGCGCTCCACCGTACCGGCCAGGTCGTTGCCCAGAATCAGCGGCAGGCGATACGGCAGGATCACCTTGAATTCGCCACGCCGGATCTTGGGGTCCAGCGCGTTGACGCTGGCCGCGTGCACGCGGATGAGCACATCGCCGTCGCGCAGCGCTGGCGTTGGCACGTCATCGATGTGCCCCGTTTCGTTCTTGCCATACCGGTCGATGAGGAAGGCTTTCATGGGCGATAGCGCTCCGCTGCCTGCGCCTGGCGGATGTCCGAGAGCAGGCCCTGGCGCGATGCTTCCAGCGTGTCCCAGCGTGCGGCCACATGCAACGGCGGAATGGTCACGGTCTCGCGGCGATCGAAGCCGACCAGGGCGGCATCGACCAACTCGCCGACGTCCATCACTTCCGGCAAGGTGTTGATGTCGATGCCGGCACGCGCCCAGATCTCGGTGCGGGTGGCTGCGGGCAGCACGGCCTGCACGTAGACGCCCTTGGGCGACAGTTCCAGGCTGAGCCCCTGCGACAGGAACAGGACGAAGGCCTTGCTCGCACCGTAGACAGACATGCCGAACTCGGGGGCCAGGCCCACCACCGAGCCGATGTTGACGATTGCGCCTTCGCCGGCGTTGGCCAGCCGCGGGGCGATGGCCGCGGCCAGGCGCGTCAGGGCGAGGGTGTTGAGGGTGACCAGGTGTTCGATGCTGTCGGCCGACTGGTCGGTGAAGCCGCCGGACTGGGCCAGGCCCGCGTTGTTGATCAGGATGCCGATGCGGGTATCGTCGCGCAGGCGGGTTTCCACGTTGGCCAGATCGGCGCGCTGGGTGAGGTCGGCCGGCAGGACGTCTACGGCGACCCCGGTGTCCTGGCGCAGGCGGGCGGCCAGGGTTTCCAGGCGCGCCGTGTCGCGCGCGACCAGCACCAGGTCGTGGCCGCGGCGGGCGAAGCGTTCGGCGTAGACGGTGCCGATGCCGCTGGAGGCGCCGGTGATGAGGACGGTGGGAAGCAGGCTCATGGTGTGTCTCTTGGAATGGGGGGGCGAAAAGGGCGTGCGGCGTGAAGCTGTGTGAGGGTTACGGCGGCGGCGTATCGGTCAACGCGGGGTAGTCGGTGTAGCCTTCCGCGCCGCCGCCGTACAACGTGGCAGGGTTCAAGGCGTTCAGGGGTGCGCCGGTCTTCAGGCGTTCCACCAGGTCGGGATTGCTGATGAAGGCGCGACCAAACGCGATGAGGTCTGCCTTGCCCTCGACGAGGCGTGCGCTGGCCAGGTCCACGTCGTAGCCGTTGTTGGCCAGATAGGTCCCCTTGAAGCGGGCGCGCAGCCCATCGAAATCGAAGGGCGCCACGTCACGCGGGCCGCCGGTTGCGCCTTCAACCACGTGCAGGTAGACGATGCCCAGCGCGCTGAGCTGGTCGACGATGTAGTCGTACTGCGGCTGCGGGTCGCTGACCGTGGCAATGGCATTGGCCGGCGAGACCGGGGAAATGCGCACACCGGTGCGGTCCGCGCCGATCTCTTCGGCGACGGCGGCGGTGACTTCCAGCAGCAGGCGCGCGCGGTTCTCGATGGAGCCGCCGTAGGCGTCGGTGCGCTGGTTGGCGCCGTCCTTGATGAACTGTTCGAGCAGGTAGCCGTTGGCGCCGTGGATTTCCACGCCGTCAAAACCGGCGGCGATGGCATTGGCGGCGGCCTGGCGGAAGTCGTTGACGATGGCGGGCAGCTCGCCGATCTCCAATGCGCGCGGTTCGGACACATCGACAAAGCCGTTGTGGACGAAGGTTTTGGTCTGCGCGCGGATGGCCGAGGCGGAGACGGGCGCGGCATTGCCGGGCTGCAGATCCACGTGCGAGATGCGGCCCACGTGCCACAGCTGCACGAAGATGCGCCCGCCGCGGGCATGCACGGCATCGGTGACCGCGCGCCAGCCGTCGATCTGGTCCTGGGTGTAGAGGCCGGGCGTGTCCTGGTAGCCCTGTGCCTGCGCCGAGATCTGGGTGGCCTCGGTGATGATCAGGCCGGCCGAGGCGCGCTGGGCGTAATAGGTAGCGGCAAGCGGACTGGGCACCAGGCCGGCACCGGCGCGGTTGCGCGTCAGCGGTGCCATCACGATGCGGTTGGCCAGGGTCAACGGGCCGAGGGGGTAGGGCTGGAAGAGCGGGGAGGGGGTCATGGTGGGTGCGGGGTCGTGATTGTTGAGGGGGAAAGGCCCGCCCCGCGGTGGCGGTGGCTGGCGGTGTGCGGCAATGATGATGACCGTCATCTTAGATGTCAACGGTTTGATGATGGTGGTCATCTATCGTGGTAAAGTGCGCTTCACCAAGGCAGAGCGTGAAGAGAGACCGGGTCATGAAGGTCACCAAGGCACAGGCGCAGGCCAACCGGGCGCACATCGTCGACACCGCCTCCACGCTGTTCCGGGAGCGGGGCTACGAAGGCGTGGGCGTGGCCGATCTGATGGCGGCTGCGGGCTTCACCCACGGCGGCTTCTACAAGCACTTCGGGTCGAAGGCCGACCTGATGGCCGAGGCGGCGAGCTGCGGTCTGGCCAAATCGGCCGAGGCCGCGGCCGGCACGGACCGGGAGAGCTTCGTGCGCTACTACCTTTCCCGCGAGCACCGGGACGCGCCAGGCCAGGGCTGCACCATGGCAGCGCTGTGCACCGACGCGGCGCGTCAGCCGGCGGGGGTCAAGGCGGCCTTTGCGGCAGGCATCGAGGCGCAGCTGGCGGTTGCTTCCACGCCGGAAGAGCAGGCCGATACCGCCACCGCCGAACAGGCGCGCGCGCGGCGAATTGCCTTGATGGCGCAGGCTGTTGGGGCGTTGGTGCTGTCCCGGTCCTGCCCGGACGATTCGGCGCTGGCGGACGAACTTCTGGATGTCTGCCGGGCGGATGCGCTGGCGCGGATGACAGGGGCGTCTGCGCCCTGACAGAAGCGTTGTCACCGTCGCGCTTTTTCTGCGTGCCTACGCAGCGCGCCTGCAGGACGATGAAGAGAAAACCGCGCCGACGGTCAGCAAATTTTGACGCGCTCTTGGCGCCTGCTGAGGATACTTTTCCGTCATTGTTCCAGAGGAGAAGGGCAATGGCCGCCAGACAAAAGACCCCATCAAACCCCCAGGTGCTGAGGATCGAAGCGATGCCGCTGGGCTTCGGCGAAGCCGCCGTCGTGATCGAGCTGGCCGCCGAGCCACCCAAGCGCTGGTTCAAGGCGCTCAAGCGCGAGATGGCGTATTCAGAGGGCTTGGAGACCGCGTCGGCGAAGTTCGACGGCTGCTTCGTTTACCTCGTGGGGCTGGACCCGGCCCTGGGGAGCGCCGTCCGCTGTGCCAGCCGATTGCTCGCAGCGGTGCAGGAGAGCCTTGAACACAAAGGCGCTGGTTCTCACGAAGGCGATCTGGCCGCTGACGATGCTGTGCATCCGGTGGCTTCCCTGCAAGCGTCGCGTGCCGCAAGCGGGCGAAATGAGGCCCAGATGGAGATGAGCGGCAGCGTGTGACGCGTATATCCAGGGCTCTTTGCATCATGATGGCCCGGCGCGATGTCGGGCCATCGTCGTTCCCGGGGCTGGAAAGCACCGGAGTGTCCCGCCTCGCCACGGGTCCTGCGCTTGGCGAAGGGTGGTGAAGGAGCGGCGGTCCATGCCGCTCCCCTGTGTAGCCACTTCAGCTCGCTGGAAAAGAGACCGCCGGCAGAACGTCTTCGTCCCTGTTGACCGGCATGGGCCTCAAGCCGCCTTCGCAGCCTTGGCGTTGCCGCCGGACTTGGCCAGGATCGTCAGCTTCTCATCGGTTGCCTTTTCTTCTTCCAGGGTTTCCAGCAGGAGCGGCAGCGCGTCCTTGTAACCCAGCTGCTTGGCGAGGGCAGCGATGGTGCCGTAGGAGGCGATTTCGTAGTGTTCAACCTTCTGGGCACCGCCGATAAGCGCGGCATCGCGCACGGGGCCTTCCTCGATGCTGTCGATGGCTTCCTTGCCCTCTTCAACCAACCCCTCCATGGCCGCGCACTTGATGCGCTTGAGCCGGATGCCCAGCAGCTCGACCACCTGGTCGATGCGTTCGATCTGGCCCTGGGTTTCTTCCAGGTGGGTTTCGAAGGCGGCGGCCAGGTCCGGGTCGGTGGCGGCGCGCGCAAGGCGGGGAAGCGCCTTGGCCATCTGCTTCTCCGCGCTGTAAATGTCCGACAGTTCGTGAATGAACAGGTCTTCTGCGGTCTTGATCGCCATGAGGATTCTCCGGGTTGGTGGTGGGTGGAGCGCTGAAGCTAGGCGCTCTCTCGTTAGGGTGGTGCGCAGATCCGTGAAGGCCTGCTACACGCATGCCATCTCGTCTTTGGCGCGGTATGTGCATCGCGTTGATGTCGTCGTTTCGGCGTTGGTGACCGGTTCGCAGGCAGCCGTCTATTCCGCCCTCGCGCTTCGCCAAAGGCCGCAATTCAGGGTGGACGTGTGACGGGGCATGCAATGGATGTTCACGGGCGCCCGACGGTGGGGGGGACTAGAAAGAGACCAGGTGCCTCTCGCGTGGCACGTTCAGGAGGAGCCGCAATGCATCGAACCGTCGTATGTTCCGCTGTCATCTTCGCCTTGTCCGCGTGCGGGGGCGGGAACACAGCGTCCAGCGTGCAGGCGCCCGGGGCCGAGGAATCCGCCAAGACCAAAGCGCTCGAGGCCGGGGCAGCCGTGCTGCAGGACCGACCGCCGGTCGACGCCATCAACGCCTATCTGGACGGGTTCCATTTCTACAACGGCCAGATGAAGACCCAGATGGAAGCCCATCACTACTGCGCCATCCTCAATGAGGATGTCATCCAGTGCACGATCTACGACGGCAATGTGAAAGATGCCAAGTTGATGGGCGTGGAGTACATCATCAGTGAGACGCTGTTTGCAGGCCTTCCTGAGCAGGAAAAGGCGCTTTGGCACAGCCACGTTCAGGAGGTGAAATCGGGTCAGCTCATCGCGCCAGGGATTCCCGAGGTGGCCGAGCATGCGCTGATGGAGAAGCTCATCCACACCTATGGCAAGACCTGGCACACCTGGCACACAGACTTGGACAAGGACCTGCCGCGAGGCATGCCGCAGCTGATGATGGGGTTCACCGCGGATGGCCAGGCGGACCCGGCCATGGTCGCCGCCCGTGATGCCCGTCTCGGGGTCAGTAGTGAAGACAAGCGAAGGCGCCGTATCGACATCGCTGCGCCTCCAATCGATGCAGGAGCCGACGCGTGGCAGAAGGGGAAGGTCATCCAGATCGCGGACCCGAGCGGCGGGCATGCTCACGCCGGGAAATAAGAAGCTGACGCGCCGTCCGACGGGGACAAGAATGCTACGTCCAAGGGCAGGTCAGGACGATGAGCCGCGCCTTGCTGACGGCGTGATGTGAGCCACGCTGCCCACAGCGAAAAAGCGCACCGCCTGGAGGCTCCATCAGGGAGCCACGGTTGACGCAGTGGGTGTGCTGCATGCCGTGCACCGGGTTTGGAAGCGGATCACAGCATCCGCTTCTGGCCGAGACCGGACATCGCACCGAAGAATAGAAAAGGGCAGGTGGGACCGCTCGAGCGGGCCATGTCCGGTAGGCCGCGCGTCTGACGTTGGCCGGTTATGACCCTGCTCACCGTTATCAAAGAACCCCCAGGTTCCATTGTCCGGTCCAGAACCGCTGACGTCGCGCGCCAAGGGGTAAAGGTCAGCAGTTGAGACTCTTCGCCAGACGCAGGTGGGGAACCTATGCGACACCGGGAGGCTAGCCACAGATTCTGCGCCCGTCCGGGGCACCTCGCTGTCGTCCTGCTGGCGGCAGCCTTGTTCTGTAACGGATGTGTGCTGGGCCCTGACTATGTGCGGCCGGACACCGATGTGCCGGACAGCTACCGGCTGCAATCGCCTGCCGCCACCGAAAGTCTCCCGGAAGAGTTCCAGCCAGGGGCGTGGTGGGTCGGTTTCGGTGATCCGCAGCTGGGGAGCCTGGTCGACCAGGCGGTGATCGCCAACCGCGATCTTGGCATCGCCGCCGCGCGGGTCGAGCAGTACGCCGCACGGGCGTCTGCGGTCAGGGCGTCCGGGCTGCCGGTTGTGAGCTACGGCACCACAGCAGGCAGGCGACGTGCGCCTGGTGCAGAGGCTCGCGGCGAGCTGGCTGCTGCCTTCGCGGTGAGCTGGGAGCTGGATCCTTGGGGGCGCCTACGCCGCGACAGGGAGGCTGCCGGCGCTGACCTGTTGTCATCCCACTATGGCCGCGAGGCCGTCAAGCTTGCCGTGATCAGCTCAGTGGTCACTGGCTACATCAACCTCCTTGAACTGGACCGCCGACTCGAGGTGACGCGTGCCACCCTGGCCGGACGAGCCAAGAACGTTGAGGTGTTCCAGATGCGTCTCGATGGCGGCGCGCTGTCCGAGTTTGAGATGCTGCAGGTGATGGCCGAGTACGAGTCCGCGGCGTCGGCCATCCCTGAGATCGAAAGCGCGATCGCCGAGCAGGAGAATGCACTTTCCGTGCTCATCGGACAGAATCCGGCACCTATTCACCGAAGCGGGACACTTCGGAGCTGGACGCAGGTGCCGGTTCCGCTCGGTCTGCCTTCGCAGTTGCTTGCCCGACGCCCCGACATCCTGCAGGCCGAACAGCAGCTGGTGGCGGCCAACGCCCGGATAGGGGCGGCGCGCGCGTTGTACTTCCCGTCCGTGTCGCTGACAGGCCAGGCGGGATATGCCAGCACCGCGCTCGACGCGCTATTCAGCGGCCCGTCGCGAACGTGGTCGTTTACGGGGCAGCTGCTAGGGCCGATCTTCGCCGGGGGTGCCATCGCCGCGTTCAATCGCGAAACCGACGCGCGCAACGAGGAAGCGCGGTTGGCCTACCAGCTTACCGTTCAGCAGGCTTTCCGCGACGTAGCCGATGCACTGGCCGCCCTGCGGGCAAGGACCGAACTGATCGAGGTGCTGCAACGCCGGGTGCATGTGCTTCGTCGCGCGCTGGCCTTGGCTGGAGAGCGCTACGACAACGGGTATGCGGACTATCTGGAAGTGCTCGACACCGAACGTGGCCTGTTCTCCGCCGAACTGGCGTTAACCAGCGCGGAGGGCGCTAGGTTCCGGTCGACCGTAGCGCTCTACCGGGCCTTGGGTGGGGAATGGACGACAGCCCCGCGGCCCGCGACGGAAACACCCGTGTCCCGATAGCCACCACTCTAGCGGAGCGGCAATGATGCAGTCCGAAGGATCGACAGAGGAACCTGACGAGGTCGGCCAGACTCGGGCATCGCCCACGCCGGCAGCCGCGGCCGAGCAATCCCAAGGCGGGCGTCCACCGCTGCGCGCACTGGTGCGCACGCTTCTTTTGTTGCTGATTGTCGTATTCGTTTACCACGTTATTGCCGATCGCTTCACCCCATACACCGCCCATGCCAGTGTCGACAGCTTCCTGGTACAGATAGCCGCCGAGGTAAGCGGCCCTGTGATCGCTGTGCACGTGCGCGACAACCAGACGGTCGGGGCGGGGCAACCCCTGTTCAGCCTGGACCCTGTGCCCTTCCAGATTGCATTGCGGGCGGCGGAAGCGAGCCTGGCAGTCGCGCAGCAGGGGGCCGATTCATCGGCCGCCGACGTGCGAGTGGCGAGTGCGCAGCTGAAGCGCCAACGTGTCGAGCTCTCGAGTAGCCAGCAGTTGGGGAAGATCGTGCTCGACCTGGCAGCCAAGCGGGCGTTGTCGGAGACGTCGGCAATTCGGGCCCGAGCGGACATTGCCCGCACCCGCGCCGAAATCCAGCGTGCCGAAGCAGAAGCCGAGCGCGCGCGCATACGTGCGGGCAGCAGCGACGCCTTGGCCCCGCAGGTGCAGCAGGCCAAGGCAGGGGTAGAGCAGGCCTCGTTGGAGCTGCAGCGGGCCACGATTGTGGCGCCCGTCGCCGGGGCGGTCACCAATCTGCGGCTGACCCCGGGGCAGTTCGTCAGCCGCGGCCAGCCGGTGCTCGGCTTCATGGCGAGCGGGCCGCGCTGGGTGACGGCGGCAATGCGTGAAAACCAACTGGGCCGCATTGCTCCCGGTGATCGCGCCTACGTCACCTTTGACGATCGGCCGGGCGAGGTGTTCTCCGCGCGCGTGGACAGCGTTGGCTGGGGCATCGCCCAGGGCGGAGAAGCGCCGACGGGCCAGTTGCCGACCGTGGATGCGCCAAGCGGCTGGCTGCGGGAGCCCCAACGTTTTCCCGTCCGCATCGTGGTGGACACAGAGCAGAAGGGCCCGCCGCTTCCCCTTGGCCGCAGCGGCGCGCAGGCCAGTGTGGTGGTGTTGACGGCCGAGCGCTCGCCGCTGAACCTGCTGGCGCGTGCCTGGATCTGGGCGGTGGCACAACTGAGTTACCTCCGATGAATGCATCGGCCGCTTGGGAGCAAAGGGCACTGACGCATGCGACGCTGCGCTTCGCGTTCGTGGTCACCGCTGCGTTGGTGATCGGCGAGTCGCTGCGCTGGTGGCCCAGTTTTCTTGCCGCCGTGCTGGCTGCTGTGCTGCTGGCCGGGTTGCCAGGCAGGCTGACGCTGCGTATGGCCGTAGGAATGGCCATCGTGATGGCGGTCGTGGCTGGGGTGCCGTATATCCTGGCGATACTGCTGCGTGGTGTGCCGTTTGTACTCTTCGGCCTGGTCACGCTAGCCATGCTGCTGACGTTCAATGCGCTGCTGATCGGGCGTCCGAAGCTGCCCGCGATACTGCTGCTGATCTGCCTGGCTGTTATTCCGGTGGTCGTCCTGACCGCGCCGGCGCAAGCTGTGCTGCTGCCTTGGGCGCTGGTTCGCGGCATGGGGCTGGCCTTGGTCCTCATCCTTTTGGCGCAGCAGATATGGCCCGCCGCGGCCGCGCAGCGCCCGGCCGCCGCCGCCGCGCAATTGCGAGGCTCCCCCTTCCTGCTGGCGCTGCTTTCAACCGCCGTCCTGCTGCCGATTCTGCTGGCTTACTTGCTGTTCGGGCTCCTGGACGCACTACCGGTAATTGTGACCACGGTGATGCTGGTCATAAATTTCGACCCGGCGCAGAGCGCTCGGCATGCACGTGCACTCATCCTCGGAAACCTTATCGGCGGCCTGCTGGGTTGGTGCCTATATCTGGTGCTGTTGACCACGCCAAATCTGCTGTTTCTATCCATCTTGCTGCTGATGGTGCTGATTCCCTTTGGTCATGGAATAGCCAAGGGCGGGCCTATCGGCGCGGTAGCACTTGTCGCGTGCAACGCTGCCCTCATCATCTTCGGCTCGGCGCTTTCCGCTGGGCCGGTTTCGTCGATTCTCTGGCTCACCCGGCTGGTTCAGTTCGCGCTGGCCGGTGCGTTTGCGTTGTCAATGATGCACCTGCTGTGGCGTTGCCTGCCCGCTCCAGAAGTGGCCCGGACACGCTCCGTTCCCACCCCGACCCATCCGCGCTGATCGCGGAGGAGGATCACCATGACCACGCTTGAATCACCCGGGATGACCAACCAGCCGCCTGCTGCACAATCGCCTGGTCAGAAGCGACGACTTCTACTTGGGGTCGCGGTGTGGGTTGTCGGCTGGGGGTTGGGATTGGGCCTGATGCCTGTAGTGGACGCTTCTGCTCTGAGCGATGGAATGAAGACCACGCTCAATGGCGTGTTGCTGCTGGGCTTTCCAAAACTCTTTCTGGTGCTTGCCGTGGCAATCATGGGGAAGCCTGGGTTTGCCTATCTGAAGTCCCTGATAGCAGCGCGCCTGAAGCGTTTCGCGCCTGCGGCCACTGTCAGCCCGCTGCGTTACCGCCTCGGGTTGATCTTGTTCATCGCGGTCATCGTGCTCGGTTCAATCGGGCCCTACGTCGTGCCGCAGGGCGATTCTCTGCGCATGCAGCATCCGCAGATGGTGGCCATGACGGGCGATCTGCTCCTCCTGGTCAGTCTGTTCATCCTCGGTGGAGACTTTTGGGACAAGTTGCGCGCGTTGTTCATTCGTGATGCCAAGGTTGTGTTCCCTCCGTCGTGATGCTCGACGTCGCCCACGGCCCTTCCGCCGTCCATCAATCGCCTGGAGTAGCGCCACGAACACGATCAACGCCCGTCGTGTGGCGCCTGGGCACGTTGCCGTTGGCGGCCTTCAACCCGAACAGCGGGCGCAGCCAGCGCACGCGGCGAATGAGGCATTCGTGCAGCAGCAGGCAACCGGCCACCGTTGCCAGCAGGACCAGCAGGGGTTCAACCACAGGACCAAGGTGCAGCGGCTTCAACCAGAACAGGGCCGCGATGAGCACGCTCTGGTGCAGGATGTACCAGGGGTAGACCGCTTCGGTGCAGTACGGCAGCCAGGCGAAGGGTCGGTCGAGATGGCGCTTGGCCCAGCCCAGCAGGGTGAGCATGACACCCCACACGTAGAGCATTTCGCAGAATCGCGACTGCAGGCTCCAGAACCCTTCCGGCCACGTGCGCAGGACCGAATCCGCGGGCAGCCACTGGCCCAGTGCTTCGAGCAGGAAGTACCAGCAGACCGCCACGCCCACGGCAAGCAGGCTGGACCAGCGCAGGGCGACAGCGCGCTGCCAGAAGACAGGCTCCCGCCCAAGCGTGTAGCCGATCAGGAACACCGTGAAGTATTTCGCATGCTGGTAGGTGTCGTTCACCAGGGTGTTGGTAGCCGGATGCGCAGGGGCGAGCCAGACCAGCCACAGCAGCAGCACGGCCGCCGGCCCGAAGATGAGCAGCAGGCCATGGGCCCGTGCCATGCGCCCCGTAACCCGACGAACCGGTGCCGAATCCAGCAGCGGTTTGAGCAGAACCAGCACCATGCTGTAGCACCACAGGTAGGCCAGATACCACAGGTGGTTCCAGGTGATGCCGAACCGGGCGCCGGCGAAGCTGCCCTCCGGCCAGGGGCGGACCTGCCAGTAGCGCAGGAGGAAGGCGCCGAAACCGGGCGATGCATGGCCGTTGCTGACGGCTTCGCAGTAGGGCTGGATCGGGACAACCACGAACATGCCGAACGCCAGCGGCAGCAGCAACCGCCACGTGCGCAGGCGTGCAAAGCGCCCGGCAGGCACGCGCGGCCCAAGCAGCGCGATGGCCACCCCGGAAATCAGGAACAGCAGCGACATGCGCCAGCCGTTGACCAGGCGCATCGGCCACTGCAGGTCCGGCGTGGTGTGGGTGCTTTTGAGGTGGAAGCCCCAGCCATCCACATAGGCCATGGCCAGGTGGTAGAGGATGAGGAGCGCAAAGGCGAGCACTCGCAGGGCGTCGATATCGTGTCGTCGGGTCATACGAAGAGGCGGGATGAGGGAGCCGCAGCATGCGGGGCGCACGGATCGGTGACAGGCCGAAAGTGACGGCAGCACAAGGGAAAGGGACCGGTGGCGGGGCCTGAGGGACGAGCGGGACGACCCCTGCCAACCGTGACGAGGCGGGGTCAGGTGCCGGACGGCTCCGCCAGTGCGCCCATGCCCGGCCCCGCACCTGCCGCAGAGGCACGACAGCCCGCGAACACGTCCAGCTCTTTCCGATAGACGCCGGTCTCAACGTCGAACAGGCCCAGGAGGGAGTGGTAGAGGTTGTCGTGGCTGTAGCGCCCCTGCTCGGCGCGGTCGCGCAGGCAGGGCAGGCTCAGGCTCGCGCGGTCTGCAAAGCCCTGCGAGAACCACATGACCAACGGCACGTGCGTCTGCTCCGGCGGCGCAATGATGTACGGTGTGCCGTGCAGGTACATGCCGCGCTCGCCCAACGACTCGCCATGGTCGGACACGTAGATCAGGGCCACGTCGCGCTGGTCCGCGTAGCCCTCCAGCAGGGTGATGGCCTTGCCCAGCATTCGGTCGGTGTAGACCAGGGTGTTGTCGTAGGTGTTGGTGAGCGCCTCGTTGGTGCATGTCTGGATCTGGTTGCTGTCACAGGTGGGGCTGAACACCCGGGCGTCTGGCGGGTAGCGCTGGAAGTAAGTGGGGCCATGGCTGCCCAGCTGGTGAAGCACGATCAGCGCGTCGCCCTGCAGGGCATCGATGCGAGCCCCGAGCTGGTGCAGCAGCACCTCGTCGTAGCAGGTGCCGTCCTTGTTGACGCACTGGCCGGCCACCTTGAGCGCAGGCATGTGCTCGGTGGGCACGCGTGCACACACGCCCTTGCAGCCGCCGTTGTTGTTGTTGCGCCAGAGGATGCCCACACCCGTACGCTGCAGGATGTCCAGCAGGTTCTCCTCGGTCGCCGCGCGTACCTCGTCGTACTGCGCCCGTGCCATGCGGGAGAACATGCAGGGCACGGAAATGGCGGTGGCCGTGCCGCACGAGGAAACCTGCGTGAACGCGATGACGTCCCTGCGCATGGACAGCACCGGATTGGTCGCGCGCGGGTAGCCTGTGAGCTGCATGTTCTGGGCCCGGGCGGTTTCACCGACGACGGCAATGACAAGCCGGGGCCGCCGGCCATCCACCGATCCAGGCCGCCGGGCGTCTTCGGCAACCGGCTGCAGGGGCCGCGAGACGGTGATGTACTTGCGCGTGAGGTAGCCCTTGGCGTTGCGCACCACGGTGACCGGGAGCAATTGGTCCTTCAGTTGCCGGTTGTTGCGAAGCAGCGAGGCGTAGTCCTTGTAGAAGGCCAGCGCCACGACGGAGAGGATCACCAGGCTCGCCACGGTATTGAGCAGCCACCAGGACGTGGTGCGCAGAGCGCCTTCGATGCGGCGGACAGGCAGGGAGACCATTGCCGCAGCAGGCAGAACGCCCAGAGCCAGCAGGGTGAGCAGCAAGGGCAGGGAGAAGTAGGAGACAAGCTCGGCGTGGTTGGTCTCCAGCGCGTTCTGCACCATGCTGCGGTCGATCAGCACGCCGTAGTGCAGCATGAAGTACGTACACGCCGCACTGACCAGCAGCAGAAGCACCAGCAGCGGCTTGCGCAGGTAAGGCAGTGCGAGCACCGGGGCAAGCAGCAGGTTGAAGGCGCAGAACAGGAAGATGGGCAGGCTGGTGAAGAACAGCACGCTGCGCAGGCTGTCGAACACCATGTGGGTCCACAGCGCTTGCCACACTGCCAGATTGCCCAGGGTGGCGAAGAACAGCGCGGCGATCCAGTTGAGGTGGACCGGATTGAGCCGTACAGAAACAAGACGTTGAAACACGCGCATTCTTCCAGGGAGTGAAAAGTGCGCGAAGTATCAAAATGCGGGTATCAGGAAGTTGTCAGGTTTTCTGCTCCTCGATAAACCAGCGTCCTACGCCAGCAGCACGACCGCCCATACCGCCGCGACCATGAGCAGTGCCACGCTCTGGGCTGCACTGCCCATGTCCTTGGCATTCTTGGAGAGCGGGTGGCGCTCTAGCGAGATGCGGTCCACCACCGCCTCGATGGCGGAGTTCAGCAGCTCCACCAACAGGCTGATGAAACTGACGGCCAGCATCACTGCGCGTTCCGCCGGGCTGAGGTCCAGTACGAAGGTGACGGCCATCAGCACTCCGTGCAGGACCAGCAGTTGCCGGAAGGCGGCCTCGCTCCGGACAGTGGCCATGAAGCCATCCCGGGAGTAAATGACGGTGTGCAGGATCCGGCTCAGGCCGGTTTTGCCGTGGGGATACTTGCCGGTTCCACGGGGAAGTGGCGGTTGCATGGGCAGCTCATAGAGAAATGATGGCTGCAGAGCATTGGCAAGGCCGCGTCAGAAACCTGTCAGGAGGCGGTCCTGTTGCAGCGCGTGGCCACCGTGCGAACGGCCAGGCACCTGTTGGCCACGGTCATTGCGTTGCGGACATATCCAGGGTGAAGCGGCAGCCGTCCTCCGAGCTTTCCACGGCCATGTGCCACCCCAGGTGTTCCACAATCCGCTGCACGATGGACAGGCCAAGGCCTTCGCCACTCTGGCGGACGCTGGGGGTGAAACGCTGGAACTGCTGGGGATCGACGCTGGGTGGCAGGCCTGGGCCGGTGTCGGCGATGACCAGGGTGGTGTGCTGCACGCTGATGTGTATCTGGCCCTCGTCGGTGTACTGGCACGCGTTGCGCAGCAGGTTCCAGACCACGCTGCGCGCCAGCTCGGCGTTGGTGTGAAGGCGCGGATCGTGCGGGGCGTCCAGCACCACCGCCACCCGTTTGTTGGCCAGCCAGGGCGGGCAGCGTGCGATGCACTCTTCAATCAAGGGGCGCAGCGCCACCTCTTCCTTCTCAAGCCGCTGCGGGTCGCGGGACAGCAACAGCAGGCAGGTCAACTGGCGCTGCATCTCCTGGGTGGTACGCATGATCCGCTCGCCGCTGGCGCGCAGGTGACTGTCCGCGGGCAACTGGTGCACGATGGTCTCGGCCGCGCCGGCGATGATGGCCAGCGGGGTGCGCAGTTCATGGCTGGCATCGCCGACGAAGCAGCGTTCGCGTTGCAGGAACTGCTCGGCTTCATCGCTGTGTTGTGCGAAGGCGCGCGCCAGTACGCCTATTTCGTCCCGGGCATCCTGGAACGGGAATGGCATTTCCTTGCGCTCCACCGCATCGGCCAGGCGGGTGATGGGCGCGATGACGCGTGCCGCCGTGAGCCGACCGATCCAGAATGCGCACAGAATGCACGACAGGATGACCACCAACGCGTACGCGTCGATGACGTGCTCGAGGTACTGGTACCGCTTGGCGTCCTGACGCAGGTAGTAGCGCTGCCCGTCACGGTCGAACACCAGCAGGTGCCAGACGTCGGGATGTTTGGCGCTGTAGTAGCCGGGCGTATAGCTTCGCAGCGCGGCGGGCGCGGTGGTGGCGTCATACAACTGGCTGCCATCGGGCAGGGTGGGGCGGGTGCCGTTGGCCATCTCCGCTTCCAGGCGCTGCATCTCGCTATGCAGGCTTTTGGAGATGACGTAGGCCCGCAGCTCATCGTAGTCGAGCTGCTCTGCGGCCACGATAAAGCCCATCACGGCGACCATCAGCAACACGAAGGAAATGATGATGCGCGTGCGCAGGGTGAGGTGGCGGTAGATCGATCTCATGGCCTCGGCCCGGCTCCGCGCGTCATTGCGCGCTGGCCTTCTGGGGTTTGCTCAACCGCCAGCCGACGCCGTGAACCGTCTCAATCAGCGTGGACGGGAAGTTCCGGTCGGCGTGCTGGCGAAGCTCATGGATGTGCGTGCGCAGTGCGCCGCTGTCGGGGGGATTTTCGCCCCAGAGCAGGTATTCCATCTCCTGCTTGCGGACCACGGCAGGTGCGGCGCGCATCAGGCACAGCAGGAGCTTGTGCGTGCTGGGGGTCAGGCTGATGGTCTGGCCCTGCCGCCACGCCTGGGGCGCGCGCGTGTCCACCTGCAGGTCTTCCCAGGCCAGGGTGCCCTGCACCTGTCGGCCTTGGGCGCGGCGCACCAGGGCCTGGATGCGCGCATGCAGTTCCCGGAGCGAGAAGGGCTTGATCAGGTAATCGTCCGCTCCCGACGCCAGTCCCTGCACCCGGTCGTCGACCGGGTCGCGTGCGGTGAGCATGAGGATCGGCACCGGATTCTGGAACTCCTGGCGTAGTTTCTGGCACAGCGTCATGCCATCCAGCCGCGGCAGCATCAGGTCCAGCAGGATGGCGTCGTAATCATTCTGCGTGGCCAGGCGCAGCCCGGTGGCTCCATCACGTGCATCGTCCAGGACATAGCCCAGCGGTTCGAAAAAACCGTACAGGTTGGCAACCAACTCCGGGTTGTCCTCGATGATGAGCAGGCGGGTCATGGGTAATCAGCTTCCTTGCGTTCCCCCAGTGTGCAGGATCAATCCGGTATTTCAACCCAGCGAATGTCAGGGTTGACGAGGCGTTGGGCCCCACTCTTTGCGGCAGCAACCGCGCCAACTCGGGGTGCTCCCCAGCAAGGGACCTGCAGCCGGCCCTGCAGAACGTGGCTTCCGAATGGCTCTGGCGCTTACTCCAGCACCAACGAGCGGGAGAGCGCCTTGTATGCCTGCGCCTGGTCGACAAGCTGCCTCGCCTTGTTCTCAAACACTTCAATGGCATCGGCCCCGGCCGCAAACCGAACCGGCGGTTGCTCACGCCCTGCCAGCTCCACCACGGCGGCCGCCAACCTGGCGGGGTCGCCGCCCTGTTTGCCATCCATTCCGCTCCACGCCTCTACGGTATCCCGCGTGCGATCGGCGTAGTCGCTTATCGACAGCGCCGCATACTCCGTCGAGCCCTGGCTGAGAAGCTCGGTTCTGAAGAAGCCCGGCTCCACCAGCATCGTGCGGATGCCGAACGGCCGCACTTCGTCCGACAACGACTCCATCCAGCCTTCGATGCCGAACTTCGCCGCAGCGTAGGCACTGCAGAACGCCTGCCCGGCAATGCCTGCAGTGGAGGAAATGGTGACCACGAGCCCGGCGCGCTGCAGCCGCATCCGGGGCAGCGCGGCCCGGGTGACATTCATGGGCCCGAACAGCAGGGTCTCGATCTGGTCCCGAATCTGGTCGGGGCTCAACTCTTCGAAGAACCCGGCCCGGAAGTTGCCTGCATTGTTGACCAGTACGTCCAGGCGCCCGAACGCCTCAACCGTGGCCTGCATGGCGGCCTCGGCCTGCTCGGGGCGGGTCACGTCCAACGCCACCACGCGAAGGTTGGCATGCGAACCCAGCCGGGCGGCGGCCTTCCCCACGTTGCGTGCGGTCGCTACAACCCGATGCCCCTGTTGAAGGGCAGCCTTGACGATATCAACGCCCAGGCCGCGACCGGCACCGGTGATCAGCCATACCTGTTGTGCGCTCATTGTTTTTGATCCTGTTGATGCGGAAAGCGTGGCGCTCAGCTGACCCGCAGCCGGCGGATGTCCTGCTGGGGGGGCGCACCGAACAGCCGGCTGTATTCGCGGCTGAACTGCGAGGGGCTTTCGTAGCCGACGCGCAGGCCGGCCACGCTGGCATCCACATGCTCGTTGAGCATGATCTGCCGCGCCTCCTGCAGGCGCAGCTGTTTCTGGTACTGCAGCGGGCTCATGCCGGCCACGTCGCGGAAGTGCTGCCGGAACGTGGACGGGCTCATGTTGGCGGACGCAGCCAGTTCGTCCATGCGCAGCGTGCGATGGAAATTCAGCTTGAGCCACCGCATGACGTTGGCGATCTGCTGGCCGGGCGTGCCCACCGTAACCACGTGGCGCAGGTGCGGTCCGTGGGAGCCGGCCAGCAGCCTGATGGTGATCTCCCGGCGGATCAGCGGGGCCAGCGCGCCAACCAGGCGTTCCTCGGACGGCAGCCGGACCAGCCGTAAAAGCGCTTCGACCAATGGGGCGTCCAGAGGCTCCAGCGAGATGGGCCTGTAGCTGAAGCCCTTGGGCAACGGAGGAAGGTCCATTCGCGCGGCTTCGTCGATGACCGTTTCCGGATCGAGGGTGAGCAGCATGCCCAGGAACGGAGTGTCCCGGCTGGCCTCCACCACATGGGACGCCACCGCAAGATCCACGGTTGTGAGCAGCGACATGCCTGGCGAGAAGTCGTACACCTCATCGCCCATCAGAACCTGCTTGCGTCCCTGCAGGGTGAGTCCAAGCCCAAGCCCGTAGATGCACGGCATGGGAGCGCCCAGGGTGCTGCGCCGGTGGACGCTCAACCCCCGGATGACCGTGGGGAAGTCGCCATCGCATTGGGCAATGCCAGCCACCGCCTCCAACAGCGGTGCGGGCGATGCCATCCAGGGAGTGGTGAGCGTTTTCACGGCGCTTTGAGGGTGTTGGGGAACAGGGCGAGCATCCTCCCGCCAGACAGGCGCGTCAACGGCGCTTTGGCACGCGCGTTGGATCGTGCAATCAATCCGTCAGTCCAGGCAACTGCAGGTCGCGGGCCGCTGCCTACACTGGCCGCCACCCCGCTGACCGGAGATGACGATGGATGCAGGCACGAACGCAGGGCCGCGGGAAGACGAAGGCGTGCACATTGGCAGCCGCCGCGCATTCATCACGCGCGCGGCGCTGATCGGCGCCGCCGTTTCAGCGGGATCGATGCTGGGCCTGGGCGCTGCCCAGGACGCTGGCGCACGAACTGTTTTGGCTACAGGACCTATGGCAATGAAGAAGCGACAACTGGGAACGCTGGAGGTGTCGGAGATCGGCGCCGGCTGCATGAACATGTCCGGCAACTACAACGTTGCGATGCCCAGGGAAGAGGGGATCAAGACGCTGCGCACCGCATTCGAGAACGGCGTGACGTTCTTCGACACCGCGGAGGTTTACGGGCCCTACACCAATGAAACGCTGGTGGGCGAAGCCCTGCAGCCCTTCCGCGACAAGGTGAAGATTGCGACGAAGTTCGGGTTCGCCATCGATGGCACCATCGCCACCAACAGCAGGCCCGAGCATATTCGCAAGGTGGTGGAGGAATCGCTGAAGCGACTGCGCACCGACCGCATCGACCTCTACTACCAGCACCGCATCGACCCGAATGTGCCGGTGGAAGAGGTGGCCGGTGCGGTGAAGGATCTGATTGCCCAGGGCAAGGTGCTCAATTTCGGGCTGTCGGAGGCGAGCGCCGCCTCCATCCGGCGCGCGCACGCGGTGCAGCCGGTTGCCGCCGTGCAGAGCGAGTATTCCCTCTGGACCCGCAATGTCGAACTCAACGGCGTGTTGGACACCTGCACTGCGTTGGGTATCGGCTTCGTACCGTGGGCACCGGTTGGCGAAGGCTTCCTGACGGGAACGATCGACACGTCCACCCGGTTCGACCCGAAGGCGGACTTCCGGGCAGGGTTCCCGCGCTTTTCCAGGGAGTTCCTGCCGCTGAACATGCCCATCATCGAATGGATCAAGCAGTACGCGGCGAAGAAAGGGACGACGCCGTCCCAGGTATCGCTGGCCTGGTTGCTTGCCAAGGGGCCCAACATCGTGCCCATTCCGGGCACACGCAGCGCCGCCCATCTCCTGGAAAACCTGGGGGCCGCCAGGCTGCGCCTGACCCCGGCAGACGTCCAGGAGATCGAGACCTCGTTGTCCAGGTTCCCGGTCTACGGTGACCGGATGGGAGAAGCCCACATGAGCCAGATCGACTACACGGTCTGACGCGCGGCAGGCGGTTGCAGGCAGGCCTGCACCGCCCATCACGTTGGCACCCCGGTTTGCGCTCTGGGCAAGAATGCGCGCCCGCAGCGCAGTGATTTGCTATGTTGCACCGGCCCAATCCAGGCAGACACAAGGTGTGGCGTTGCAGTGATCGAGACCCGCCTGCTCCAACAGTTCGTCGCCGTTGCTGAAGAGCTGCACTTCAATCGTGCTGCCGAGCGGCTGCACATGGCGCAGCCGCCGCTGAGCCAGGCAATCCGCAAGCTGGAGAGTGCCCTGGGTGCGCCTCTGTTCGTGCGCACCAACCGCAGCGTGGCGCTGACCCCGGCCGGTGCGGCCTTCCTTGTCACCGCGCGCAGCACCCTGCGCGCATTGGACGAGGGCGTGGCGCAGACGCGACGGGTTGCGCAGGGCATTGAGGGCCACCTCACGCTGACCTTCATCAACATTGCGCCCTACGCCCCTCTGCTGCGTGCCCTTCGCGCGTTTCGGAGTGCGTGGCCCGGCGTTTCGTTCACCATGGTGGAGGCCACTACCCAGGAGCAGGTCGTCGCCCTGGAGCAGGGCAGGGCGGATATCGGATTCATGCGGACGCCAGGCACGTCTACCCCGCATTTGCGCATGGCGGCCTTGTCCAGTGAGCCGATCGTCGTCGCGATGCCCGCCGGCCATCGGCTGGAGGCGGCCCCGACCGTTGCGCTGGCCTCGCTCAGGGACGAGGCGTTCGTCGCCTCACCGCGGACGCTTGGCATGGGCTTCCATGACCAGCTCATCGGCCTGTGCCAGGCAGCAGGGTTCGTGCCCAACATCGTGCAGCACGGCCGGCAGATGCAGACCCTGGTGGCCCTGGTTGCCGCCGGGTTCGGTGTCGCGCTGCTGCCCGCGTCGGTAGCCACCGACGCGCGGGAGGACGTGGTGTTCCGCCCGTTGCAGGTGGAGGCGCCCGACGAGATGGCCCGGCTGGACCTGTTCATGGCGTGGAACGCGACCCGGACGTCAGCGATCCGCGACCGCTTGATACACGCTGTGCTGGACGCCCTGTCACCGCCCTGAGCGGATGAGATGCACCGCGTCTTGGTGCGGTATGCAGACAGTCCTTCACCCGCGCCAGGCAAGCCCCTAGTCTTCGGCAGCATCGCTGTTGAGGATCTGCAATGCCCGCCGCCATCTATGTGTTCTCGCTGTGCGCATTCGCGTTCGGCCTTTCCGAGTTCATCGTCGCGGGGCTGCTGACCGCCGTTGCCGATGACCTTGACGCGCCGATCTCGCTGGTCGGCACGGCCATCGCCGCCTACGCACTGGGCGCGGCCATCGGCGCACCGTTCATCACGGCACTGGTTGCCCACTGGCGGGACAGGCAGATCCTGCTGCTGGCCACGGCGTTGCTGGCGGTGGGCAGCCTGCTGATGAGTGCGTCGCCCACGCTGGTGGTCCTGCTGGCCATCCGCTTCGTGGTCGGCCTGGGCCACGGCGTCTTCATGGCGGTGGCCTCCGACGCCGCCACCCGGCTGGTGGATCCACAGCGCTCAGGCCGGGCGCTGTCGGTGGTGTGGATCGGTTTGACGCTCGCACTGGCCATCGGCGTTCCCCTTGGCACGTACCTGGGAAGCCTGTGGTCCTGGCGCGTGGTTTTCGTGGCGATCGGCGTGCTCAGTGTGGCGGGCATGCTGGGGCTGGCGCTGTGCATGCCGCGCGGCGAGGGCGGAGTGGATGCAGCCGGGCGTGGCGCGTGGAGGGGCATCAAGGCCATCACCCATCCGCAGCTGTTGATCACCGCCGGTATCGGCGCGCTCGTCAGCATCGCCACGTTCTCGTTCTTTACCTTCGTCTCGCCGTACCTGCAGCAGGTGACGGCGGTGGATGTGCAGTGGCTGAGCCTGGGGATGCTGCTGTTCGGCCTGTGTGCCATCGCCGGCAATCTGCTGGGCGGCGTCCTTGCCGACGCCATGGACGTGGATCGCAGCCTGCGGCTGGCGCTGGGCGCATTGGCGCTGAACCTGCTCGGGTTGTACGGCTTCGCTCGCATGCCCGTGGTGATGATGATTCTGGTCGGCACACTGGGCGTCTGCTTCTTCTCTATCGTGACGCTGCTGACCCTGCGACTGCTCAGGCAGGCCCAGCGCCTCATTCCCGGCTACAGTTCGGTGGCGGCGGGGCTGAACATCGCCTCCTTCAATCTCGGGACGGCGCTGGGCGGTGCACTGGGCAGCCTCACGATCGGCGTTGCGACCTTGGCGTTCGTCCCGCTGACGGGGGCAGGGGCTGCGGTGCTGGCGGTGATGGTGCTGTACCTGCAGGGGCGACGCGTGACGGCGCTTGAGTCACCGGTCGCCTGATCGGCATCAACCCGCCGGGTGGGGCGCGCTCCGCCAGGCGCGGGTCATCCAGCGCGTCCGGCCGTGCCCTGCAACATCGAGGCGGCCGGGGGAGTAAAATGCCCTACCGTCGATGCCTGGCCGAGGCTCATCGCAATGCCCTACACGAACAGCGACACCCTACTGCGGCTGCGCGATCAGATCCCGTCCTTCCGGTGCATTGTCGGCTGCCACGACTGCTGTGGTCCGGTCACTGTGTCGACCGAGGAGATGGCGCGCCTCCCGGTCAAAAGCGAGGCCGAGCATGATGCGGCCCTGGCCGAGCTCAGCTGCCCGTACCTGGGCAAGCAGGGGTGCGAGATCTACCAGGAGCGCCCGCTGATCTGCCGGTTGTTCGGGACCACCCCGCGGCTGCGCTGCCCCAATGGCCAGCGGCCGGTCTACATGATCGACGAGACGGTGGAAAAGGACATTCATCGCTATCTCGCCAGCACGCGGCAGGTGCTGCTGTAGCCGCGCGGGACCGGCAGCGACGCACCCCGCCTGCTCGCGCCCCGCTACTGATGCCGCATCACCGCCGCCAGATGGTCCTCGGGGTCGATCATGTGCGAGTGGTCGTCCTGGTCCAGCTGGATCTCGGCCCACTGGATGGTGCCGTTGAACTTGCCGCGCTCGGTTAGATAGCCCTCGTAGACGGGCATGCCGGTGTCGATGCCCACGTCCAGGCCTTCATCGAAGGAGTAGTACAGCGGATGCGTGCGTTCGATCGCGCCGCTGCCCACCGCCGTGCCATCGATGTATAGCGTGACCGTGCCACCGCGGCCGATGCCGCCGCCGGCGTAGGCAAACTCGGCCCGTACCTGGTGGCGCCCGGTGCCGATGTCCGCCTCGGACAGCACGGTTTTGCGCAGCAGCCCGCAGTGGTTGTAGTGGTAGCCCAGCTTGCCGTTCTCGGCAAAGAACGACCAGCCGCCGGTGCGCCCGCCCTGGGCGATGATGGCGCCATTGAGCTGCCCCTCGGCCGGGGCGTCGATCTCGGCGGTGACCGCGTAGGAGCGGTTCTTGACGTTGATCGCCACGTTTTCGCCGAGGCGGGTCATGCCGGGATACAGGCGCAGGGTGTCGCCGGTGGTCAGGGTAGGGCGGCCGGCGAGCTGGGGATTCATGCGCTCGGCGGCGCGGTCGTCGATGGGCAGGACGTTGTGCCGCACCGCCTCGATCAGGAACAGCTGCTGCAGTTCGGCCAGTTTGTCCGGCTGGGCGGCGGCCAGGTTGTCGGACTGGGTCCAGTCCGTGCGGGTGTCGTAGAGCTCCCAGACGTCCTGCGAGAAATCCACGCCCTTGGCCACCACGTCCCACGGGGTGCGGTGCTTGGTCTGCGCGGTCCAGCCGTCGTGGTAGATGCCGCGGTTGCCCATGATCTCGAAGTACTGGGTGAGGTGGCGTTCGTCGGCTTCGGCGTCGTTGAAGGTGTAGGCCATGGACACGCCGTGCATCGGCACCTGGGTGACGCCGTTGACGGTATGCGGCTGCGCCAGCCCGGCCAGGTCGAGGATGGTGGGTGCCACGTCGATGACGTGGTGCCACTGGCTGCGCAGCTCGCCGCTGCCGGAGATGCGCGCGGGCCAATGCACGATGGTGCCGTTGCGCGTGCCGCCGTAATGCGAGGCCACCTGCTTGGTCCACTGGTAGGGCGTGCACAGCGCATGGGCCCAGCCGACGGCGTAGTGGTTGTAGGCCGTGGGCCCGCCCACCTCGTCCAGGTGCTGTTTCCAGAATGCGGCGGTTTCGTACTCGGCGCCACCGTTGGAGGCGGTGGTGAGCATGAAGGCGCCGTTGATGCCACCCTCGGCCGAGGCGCCGTTGTCGCCGATGATGAAGTAGACCAAGGTGTCATCCAGCACGCCCAGTTCCTCCAGCGCGTCGATCAACCGGCCGGTGTGGTGGTCGGCGTATTCGAGGAACGCGGCATACACCTCCATCTGATGCGCCAGGATCGGCTTGAGCTCGTCGGGCATGTCGTCCCAGGCGGGGATGCCGTCCGGGCGCGGGGTGAGCACCGCATCGGCGGGGATGACGCCCAGCTCGCGCTGGCGGGCGAAGGTGGCCTCGCGCAGTGCGTCCCAGCCTTGGTCGAAGCTGCCCTTGTACTTGGCGATCCAGTCCTTGGGCACGTGGTGCGGTGCGTGCGTGGCACCGGGCGCGAAGTACACGAAGAAGGGTTTGTCCGGGGTCAGGCTCTTCTGCAGGCGCACATAGTCGATGGCTTTGTCGGCCAGGTCGGGCATGAGGTGGTAGCCCGGGTCCAGCGGTGCCTCGACGGTGGACACGCCGTCGATCAGCGCGGGCGTCCACTGGTTGGTCTCGCCGCCGATGAAGCCGTAGAAGCGCTCGAAGCCGCTGAAGGCCGGCCAATGGTCGAACGGGCCGGTGGGCCCGGATTCCCACACCGGCACTTCGTGGCACTTGCCGAACTGGGCGGTGTTGTAGCCGTTCTGGCGCAGGATCTCCGGCAGTGGCACGGCCGAGTTGGGGCGGGTGGAGCGGTAACCGGGCGCGGGTGTGGCGGTTTCGGTGATGTGGCCCATGGCCACCGCATGGTGGTTGCGGCCGGAGAGCAGCGCGGCGCGCGTGGGCGAGCACAACGCGGTGGTGTGGAAGCGGGTGTAGCGCAGGCCGCCGTTGGCGAGCCGGTCGGCGGTGGGCGTGCGCACCGGGCCACCGAATGCGCTGGCGGCACCGAAACCAACGTCATCGAACATGATCAGCAGGACATTGGGCGCGCCGTCGGGCGGGCGCTTGGCGGTAATCGGCGGCAGCTTCACGCCCAGCTTTTTGGCGTCGAAGGAGAGCGGTCCCTGGTAGGCCTGGTCGGGAATCGGAAGGGTGCTGCCGGGGAGTTCCTGACTCATGGTCGCGCCTCGATCAACGGAATGTTCAGTGTCGCGGCGGCGCGTCGGGATGGCATCCGAAGAAGAACGGTGGGGCGGGTAGGTAGAAGTACTGGCGCTGCGCTGCCCTGTTTCTGCCGGCTACCGCGCTTGGGTGACGTCAGTAGATTTACCGCGCAGCGCCAGTAGTTATGCGGACGATGGCGGGGCGAGCGGCTGGGGATACTGATGCCGCCCCCTTCATGTCGATCCCAGCCAAAGGACATCGCGATGAACGACGACGTTCAGAACCTGCCCCTGCCACCGCCGGCATTCGGCGGCCGCATCAGCGAGAACTACAAACAGGCCACGGCCGATTTTCCACAGCCGGTGTCACCGCCGTCCGGCGCGCCGGACGTGCTGGTCATCCTGATCGACGACCTGGGCTACGGGGGAACGTCGATGTTTGGCGGCCTGATTCCCACGCCCAACATCGACACCCTCGCCAAGACCGGGCTGCGCTACAGTCACTTCCATAACTGCGCGCTGTGCTCGCCCACCCGGGCTGCGTTGCTGTCGGGGCGCAACCATCACCGCACCGGCAACGGCTCCATTACCGAAGGCTCCACCGGCTTCCCCGGCTACAACAGCATGTGGTCCGATGACAACGCCGCCATCCCCCAGGTGCTGGCCTACAACGGCTACACCACTGCGGCGTTCGGCAAGTGGCACAACACCCCCGACTGGGAAACCAGCCCGGTGGGCCCCTTCGACCGGTGGCCCACCGGCAAGGGGTTCCAGACTTTCTACGGGTTCATGGGCGGGGAGACCAACCAGTTCACCCCGCAACTGTTCCGCAACACCACCCCGGTGGAACCGGACACGACCCCCGAGCAGGGCTACCACCTCACCGACGACCTGGCCACCAAGGCGATTGAATGGCTGCACACCCGCCAGTCGATCACCCCGGACCGCCCGTGGTTCCTGTACTGGGCACCGGGCGCGATGCATGCCCCGCACCACGTGCCGGAACGCTACATCACGCCGTTCAAGGGCCGCTTCGACATGGGCTGGGATGCCTATCGGGCAGACCTGTTCGAGAGCCAGAAGAAGATCGGCGCGGTGCCGCCGGATGCGCAGCTGACCCCGCGCCCGGCGGAGCTGCCGGCCTGGGACACGCACAGCGCCGATGAGAAGCGCCTGTTCGCGCGGCAGATGGAGTGCTTCGCCGGCTTCCTGACCCATCTGGACGAGCATGTGGGCCGACTGCTGGACGCGGTCAACGCATTGCCGAATGCGGACAACACCCTGATCATCGCCGTGCTCGGCGACAACGGCTGCAGCCCTGAAGGCGGCCTGTTCGGCACGTTGAACAACATGGCCACCCAGAATGGTTTCCCCGACGACGTGGCCAGCATGCTGCCGGCGATCGATGAAATCGGGCAGGGCCACCATGAGAACCACTTCGCCGTCGGCTGGGCCTGGGCCATCGATTGCCCGTTCCAGTGGACCAAGCAGGTGGCGAGCCACTTCGGCGGCAACCGCACGGGCGTTTCGGTGACCTGGCCGGCGAAGATCAAGGCCGGCGGCGAGCTGCGCGCGCAGTTCCAGCACGTGGTGGACATCGCGCCCACCATTTACGAAGCCGCGGGTATCCCGTTCCCGGAGTCGGTGAACGGCATCAGGCAGCAGGCGCTGGATGGCCGCAGCTTCATCCACACCTTCGCCGATGCGTCGGCCCCGTCCACCCACCTCACCCAGTACTTCGAGAATGCAGGCAACCGCGCCATCTACCACGAGGGCTGGATCGCCTCTGCCCATCACGGCGTGCCGTGGGTGCTGCTGGGGCGGGACGGCAACTTCGAGAACGACCACTGGGAGCTCTATGACCTGAGCCAGGACTTCAGCCAGGCCAATGACCTCTCGGCCGAGCACCCGGAGAAACTGGCCGAGCTGCTGGCGATCTTCAAGCAGGAAGCGGAAGCCAATTTCGTGTTCCCGCTGGATGACCGCTTCTCCGAGCGCGCCCACATCCCGGATCGCCCGAGCGTGACCCGCGGCCGCACACGGTTCAAGTACTACGCCGGCACCACCCGGATCAGCGAAGGCACCGCACCGGATGTAAAGGCGCGCAGCCATTCCATCACCGCGCGCCTGGTGATTCCAGCCGGTGGGGCGGAAGGCGTGATCGTCGCCGCCGGCGGTGGCGCCGGCTACACGTTCTTCATCAAGGCCGGGGAGCTGATGTACGAGAACAACTTCTTTGGGCGCGAGCGCGACCTGCTTCGGGCCGGTGGCACGCTGCCCGAGGGCGAGGTGACCGTGGCCTTCCACTACACCCATGAGAGCACGCAATACGGTGGCGGTGGGACAGGGTGGCTGGAGATCGATGGGAAGGAGGTGGCACGACAGGCGTTCGCGCACGTGCCGCCTGCGCGCTACAGCGCCACCGAAACGCTGGATATCGGCCGCGATCTGGGCGAGGCCGTCTCGCGCCAGTATCACTCGCCGTTTGCCTTCACCGGGACGCTGAAGGATGTGGTGTTCGAGGTCGGGTGACGGCGCGACCGGTGACCCTGCGCTTACTCCCGGGCCTGGCTCGGCGAACGCCATCCCCCGCTGGCGATGACGTCGAGCACGCCCACCACCAGCAGTGACGCGCCGACCAACGGGAACAGCACGCCGCCCACGCACAGCACTGCGAACACGGTGGCTACCGTCCGGCGTTCCTTCGGCAATGGCGGCACCCCGATGCCGCCGCGTGGCCGGCGCTTCCACCACATCACCGCGCCGCTCACGCACAGCATCACGATCGCCGCGCAGGCCAGCAGCAGGAACAGCCGATTGAACGTGCCGTACTCCTGGCCCAGGTGCACGTTGATGCCCCATTCCAGCCCGCGCCCCGCTGCGCCGTAATCGGCGTAGCCCATGTCCAGCAGCACCCGGCCGCTGTACTGGTCCAGGTGCACCACACGCTGGCCGGCCACGTCTTCCGGGTAGACCGAGGCGGTATAGACGCCCATCGGGCCACGCGGCAGGGCCACGCTGTAGCCGGGCGCCAGCCCGAGCGTGCTGAACCGCTGCACGGCCGCGTCGATGCCGATGGCGCCCGGCTGCGGTGATAGGTCGCCCAGTGCTCCGCCGCCGTGGCCTTCGTGCCCGGCGTGCTTTTCGGCAGGTGCGTGATGCGCATGGGGCAGGGCCGACGCCGGCAGCCGCGCCTGCTCCATCGACCAGGTGGGGGTGGTGGTATCGGCCAACCGTTGCTGCGACATCGGTAGCTGCACGCGCACGCCAGCGGGATAGCCGTAGTCCTGGCCGTTGGCCCACGCGTTGACCTGCTTGCCCCACACCACCGACCACGGCATGCCGGTGACGGCCAGGAACAGCAGCACCAACCCGACCCAGACGCCGGTGACCGCATGCAGGTCGCGCCAGAACAGGCGCTGCCTGGGTCGCCCGCGCACGGTGGTGACGCCGCCTTGCTGCCCGCGTGGCCACCAGAGGTAGAGGCCGGTGAGCACCAGCAGGATGGCCCAGCCGGCGGCGATCTCGATCAGTGCGCTGGCGTAGTCGCCCAACAGGTCCAGGCTGTGCAGCCGGCGCACCACACCGGACAAGGTGCCCTTGTCGGGCAGGTGCCCGAGTACCTGCGCGGTGGCGGGGTGCACGTAGTAGACCTCGCGCTGCCCGTTGGGCTGCAGCACGCCGATTTCCACGCTGCCATCGGCGCGTTCGGGCGTGGTGTAGCGGAACACGTCGCCGGGGGTAACGGCGGTGACAGCGGCAATCTGCGCGCTGGGCAACGCGGGCGCCTGCGGCGAGGGTGCGGCTACCTTGAGGTCATGGTGCACCCAGCGGTCGATGGGCTTCTGGTAGAGGTAGGTGGCACCGGTCAGCGCCAGCCAGGCGATGAACGGCAGCACGAACAGGCCGGCATAGAAATGCCACCGCCATACCGCGCGGTAGAAGCGCCAGCGGTCTGGGGCGAGTGTGGTGGGGATGTGCATCTCAGAGCTCCCGGGTCCAGCTCAGGTAGAGCGCGCGGCCATCGCCCGGCGAGTAGCCCGACGCGCCACTGTCATACCAGGCATACACGTAAAAGCGGTCGGTGGCGTTCTTCAGCTGCAGGGCCAGTTGGTTGCGCGCGTCCAGTTGGTAGCGGGCGCTCAGGTTCAACAGCGCATAGCCGCCGTAACGACCCAGCGTGTTGGTGCGCTCCACGAAGTAGTCGCCCTGGCCATTACCCCAGGCACTGAAGGTCCAGTCTGCCGTGGGGGCGTACTCCACGCCGGCGCTGGCCAGCCAGTTCGGCACGTTTTCGATCTGCCGCCCCCGCGTGTTCGGTGCGGCGGGGTCTGGTACGTCGATCACCGCCTTCTGCCGCGCATACGAGGCCCAGGCGCGCCAGCGCGGGGTGGCCTGCCAGGTCAGCTGTGCGTCCCAGCCACGGCGCAGCGTTTTTCCGACGTTGCCCACGTCGTTGCTGCCCACGCTGCCGTTGACGCCCAGAATGGTCGCCACCTCATCGGACGCGCGCTGTTCCCAGTAGGCCACCCGGGTCTGCAGGCCGTGGGAGGGCGCCCACTTCAGGCCGGTTTCCCAGCCTTCGTTGATGGAAGGCGACAGGTTGCCGGCCTGGGTGCGGTAGGCGCCGTTGCCGCTGCCGATCTGGAAGGTGCGGCCCCAGTTGGCGTAGGCAACGGTGTTGCTGGCCAGGTCGTAGGACACGCTCAGCTTGGGCTGCTTGATCAGGCCGTAGTCGTAGACCGGCGCATGGGTGGTAGTGGCCACGTTGTGGAAGTCGCCCTCGATGTGGTCCACGCGGTAGGCAGGCACGATCTTAAGCGCCTGGGTGGGGCGGATCACGGCCTGCACGTAGGCGCCCCGGGTGTCCAGGTCGAAATCCCAGTCACGCAGGGTGGCCTGGCGCTCGCGCGTGACGGTGCGGAAGCGGCGTGCGGTGTTGTCCTGCCATTGGCCGTCCACGCCGGCATCCAGCACGAACTCGGCCAGGGCCGTAGTGGGGCGCCAGGTGGTGGTGAGGATCAGGCCACGGTGGGTTTCGTCGTTGAAGCGCTCCTGCTGCGCCCCGCCCGCGGTGAACGTCACCCAGCGCTGGTTGCGGTAGTCATTCTGGTAGGCCTTGGCGCTCCAGCTCCCGTCGCTGCCCAGCGCGCCATCGAGGTGCAGGGCGGTCTGGAGGGTTTCGCGCTCGCTGCGATCATCGCGGGCGTAGGCGGGCGACTGGTTGGGGTTGGCGTGCACCTCGGCGTAGCTCAGATAGCCGGCTTCCAGCGCGGTATTTTTGTAATAGCGGCTGGTCAGGCCCGCGCGCCAGCGGCCATCGGGATCGGTGTAGAACCATTTGCCGGCGAAGCTGCGTTGGGTGCCCTCGGCGTGGTCGCGCTCGCCGTCCGCGCCGCGCCAGCCGATGAAGTAGTTCTGCGACCACGCGCCGTTCTCGAACCCCTTGGCCACCTGGACGTCCCGGGTGCCGAAGCTGCCTACGGTAATGCTCAGCTGGCCATCGTTGCCGCCCTGGCGGGTGAGCACGTTGACATCACCGGCGATGGCATGCAGGCCATAGCGTGCGTCGTTGGTGCCGCGCACGATTTCGATCGCGCTGATATCCAGCGGGAACACGGCGTCGAAATAGGGCATGCCGCCGGCGTTGTCGTTGCTGGGAATGCCGTCGATGAGCAGCTTGACCGCGTTGATGCGGCCTTCGCCGTTGAAGCCACGGAAGGAGAAGCGTCCGGCATCGGTGCCCATCTTGAACTGGGTGACCTGCACGCCGGGGGCGTTCATCAGCAGCTCCCAGCTGTGGTCCACCTTCTGCTGCTGCAACAGGTCGCCGCCGATGATGTCCACTGAACTGAACACCGCGCGCGCCGGGAGCGCGCGTTCGGCGGTGGTCCGAGCCTGCACGGTGCCCAGGGTGAGCACGGTGCCGTCCTGGGCGGTGGCAGGCAATGGGGCCAGGACCGTGCAGGCGAGGGCGGCCAAGACGGCGTGGGAAAGCCGGTGGGAAACAGGAGATCGGTTCATTGTGCACAGCATCGAAATGCCGCGACCCTCAGGGGGTCGAGACAGGCAAAGGCGCCGGCGTGTGCGCCGGATGGTGGAGGGGACGGGCTGAAGCCAGCGCCACGCGCGTGCACCCGGGCAAGAGCCGGGCATCCAGGGCGGGAAATGAAGGTCTGGCGCGAGGCGCGCCTTGGGACCTGGGCTGGATCAGCAGGCGAGGGCGTGCGGTGGGCCGCGTGCGCCAAGTGTTCCCGGGGAGGGAGAGTGCCGGGTATCCAACAGGCCCGCCAGGGGCCGGAACTGCACGGGGCCGACGGCCATCAGCAGAAGCAGGGCGACCAGCAGGCTGATCATCCGTGCGGCGATCACGCAGTAATCGCAGTCCACGCCCATGTCGTGCTGCGCATGGGGATCACCAGAAGGCGTGGCTGCGGGTGCGGGTGCTGATTCGGCGTGTGCCGACGGAGCCATCATGGCGTGGTCCCTGCCATGGGCCGCATCGTGATGCATCGGGTGCGCATGTGCTGCGGCGGTAGCCACCGGCTGGGCATGCGCGGCATGGGCATGCAGTGGCTGCACGGTAGCCCACGGCGGATGCGCCAGCGCCCGGCTCACCAGCGGAGCGACCACCACAAGCAACATGGCCAGACAGGCCCAGGCGTGAAGCCAGCGGTGGAGAGCAGGGGAGCGCACGGCCCGGATTCTAGGCCATATGTGGCGCCCCACGCGGCGCAGTCACCGGGTTTCTGCGGGATTGCGACGGTTTGTCGCACCTGCAGCCGGCCCCGGGCGCCGGATGGATGGGCAATGTTCGGGCAACCGCTACTGCTCCGTCGCCGCAGCTCGGGAGCAGTGCGCGCACGTCAGTGGCGGGCGTTGTCTTTCGCCTTGCCTACTTCACTCTGCACCTTGCCGACGGTCTTCTGGGCCTTGCCTTCAAGCTCCTGGGCCTTGTCGCCCGTGACCTTGCCGGCGACTTCCTTCACGGTGCCCTTGACCTGGTTCTTTGCACCTTCGGTACGATTCTTGTCCATGTTCAACGCCTCGCTTATCGCCCAGAGTGGGCGTGGTCATGCTGCTTGCATGGGGGGTGTGGCGTGAGTGAAATCCTGCCGCGCGATACCAAACGGTTCAGGGTTGCAACGTTCGCGCGATGAACATCCGGCAGCAGTGCGTGGGCTGCACGACATCTGCACTCGCGCTCCACATCGGGCCACTTAGAGTTTTGCCCACCCCCACCATGGCGCGCGCTCGTGAACCTGCAGACCCCCGTTTCCCATCCGCTTCCCCGGCGCGCGCTGCCCGACAGCTGCCAGTTCGATCTGCTGGATGTGAGCGCGTTGCAGGACCCCAGCAGCGGACGCATCGTCCACCTGTATTCGATGGTGGCGCGCTGCCTGTCGTGCGAGGTGATCTTCAAGGCGCAGGAAGGGCAGGGCTTCGTCAGTACGTCGGCGGCGCGCGTGCTGCGGTGTCCCACCGGCTGCGGCGAGCAGGCCCTGAAAGGGGCGGCGCTGCGTCAGTGGCACCTGCAGTCGGCCTAGCCGCTGTAGCGCCCCGGAAGATCCGGGGCGCTGATGGTGCGTGGTGCGGGCAGGTCAGGCGGGCAGGTCCCACTTCGCGTGGTCGGCGACTTTCTGCTTGTAGATCGTGCCTGCAAAGTCCACATGCAGTTCGGTCCAGTCACCGGCATCGTGCCGGCCCAGGACTTCGAAGTGCTTGGGCTTGCGTTCGGGCTTGCCCGTGATGGTCCAGCCCGCTTTCTTCACCGCGGCCACTACGATGCGCGGGTCTGCTGGCACGTCGGCGTGGGGGTGTTTGGGGCCGTGATGCGGCTTTTTGTGTTCCACCGCGACAGAGGCGCCGCCCTTCCTGGCGATACGTGCGACTTTGATTTCCGATGGACGCTGTTCCCCCTCAAGCCTGACGGCCAGGCCCGGCTTGAGCGGGAACGCCTCGGCACCCTTGGGGCCTAGATCGGCCAGGTAGACCTGCTCGTCGTTGCAGAGCAGGGTGAACCGATGCGCAAAGACGTGTTCGATGACGCCCGCCAGGGCGACCTTTTCATGGTGCGGCATGCATTTCTCCTGAGAGCGCCCAACCGCGGGCGCTCCCTGTCAATGCGGGCCGTTGCGGGGGTTTCAATCGCGTGCCGTTTGCCGTCCCTTACTGGTTCATCCGTCAGCGGGGGAAGGGCGCGTGAGTGGGTTCACTCCCCCTGTGTAGCAAACCGCAGCCGGTTATGGTCCGGGTCCACCACCATCATCTCGCGGCCACCCCACGGCACATCGTCCGGCGCGCGGAACACGGCGGCGCCAGCCGCCACGAAGGCGGCGTGCAGGGCATCCACGTCGGGCACGTGGAAGTACACCGCGCCGCCGGGTTCGCAGTCGCCGGCATGTTCGGTCAGGAACAGCAGCTGGCCGTCGCGGCTGATCTGCACGAACAGGGGCATGTCGGGCGCGAAGCGGTGCTCCCAGTCGATGGTGAAGCCCAGCTGCTGGTAGAACGGCACGCTGACGACGGCGTTGGTCATGCGCAATTGGGGAATCACAGTCTGTTGCATGCGAGCTCCGATGCGGATTGGTGTGTTGAATGCTAGCGCCGTCGTCGCTGTTGCGCGGTGCTGGCATCAGGATTCAGCGCCTGCGGAACGCATATATGCACAGCAGACACCCGTGTTTCGCGCGTATCACTCCCCATTGATCGTTGGCGCACGATCAAGCGAGTGCGACGGAAAAGGAATTCTTAATGGTTCAGTCTGAGTGGTGAATCAGCTGCACCTAAGCATTTGTATAAGCACATGCCATTTCGGCAGGGTGTTTCACGCAACTGTCGTAACAGGTTCACGGCGCATTGATTGAGCAGGGGTGTAGATTCAAATCACGCCCCAAGTAATGGCTGGGGTTTCCCCCCTCTTCGTAGTGATCTCCTGATTATTGCTTGCGCCGGCCATTCCGGTTCGAGGTGGAGCCTGCTGCGTCGCGTTTCTCTGCCATCGAGTCGCCCATGCCTACGCGCCATCTCCCCCTCGCGTCTTCCGCCGCCAGTGCAGACGCCGTTTCCCAGTGCGATGCCCTCCAGGAGCGTCGACATCGGCGTCCAGCGTCATCGCTTGGACGCTCGGGTTTCTTCGCCCCGCTGCCGGACACGGCACGCCGGGTGTTGTTCGTTGTCTCGGAAATGGCGGACTTCGTCAAGGCCGGTGGTCTGGGCGATGTGGCAGCCGCGCTGCCGCGCGCATTGCGCGACCGCGCCGACATGCGCGTGCTGATTCCCGGCTACAGCGAGGTGCTGGCGCGCACCGGGCCCATCCAGGTGGTGGGGCAGACCGAGGCGCATGCAGCGCTGCCGGCCTGCGTGATCGCCCACACCGTGCTGGACGATGGGCTGCCGGTGTACGTGCTGATCTGCCCGGAACTGTACGAGCGCGAAGGGACGCCTTACGTGGACAACGCCGGCCTGCCCTGGGGCGACAACGCGGTGCGGTTTGCCACGCTGTCGCGCGCGGCGGCGCTGATGGCGTCCGGTGAGGCGGGCATGGAATGGCAGCCGGATCTGCTGCACCTGAATGATTGGCCGTGCGCGCTGGCGGCCGCGTACGTGCGCTGGCAGGGCAGCACGGCATCGTGCCTGCTCACCATCCACAACCTGGCCTACCAGGGCCTGTTCCCCACCGCGCTGGCCACCGACCTGGGCATCGACGAGGCGCAGTGCGAGGCGCTGGAGTTCCATGGCCAGCTGTCGTTCCTGCGCGGCGGCATCGTCCATGCCGACCAGGTCAACACCGTGAGCATCAGCTATGCCGCGCAGATCACCGCGCCAGCCGAAGGATGCGGCCTGGATCGGCTGCTGTCGCGCCGCGCCGCGCTGGGGCACCTGAGCGGCATCGTCAACGGCATCGATGCCAGCTGGGATCCCAGCACCGACCGGCACCTGCCGGCGCATTTCGACGTGCACAGCTTTGAAGGCCGTGACCACAATGCCCGCGATGTGCGCCGTGCCTTCGGCCTGCCGGAAAGCCGGGGACCGTTGTTCGCGGTGGTGTCGCGGCTGGTGCACCAGAAGGGCCTGGACCTGACCTGCGACGTGGCACCGCAGATCGTGGCCGCGGGCGGCCAGCTGGTGATCATCGGCGGCGGCGAGCCGGCCATTGAAGCGCAGGTGCGTGCACTGGCGCGCCGCTTCCCGGGCAGCGTGTCGGCCTATATCGGCTTTGATGAAACGCTGGCGCGCCGCATGTTCGCCGGCGCCGACTTCCTGTTGATGCCATCGCGGTTCGAGCCCTGCGGGCTGAGCCAGATGTACGCGCAGCGCTTTGGCTGCCTGCCGATCGCGCACGCTACCGGGGGGCTGATCGATACCGTGGACGATGGCGTTACCGGGTTCCTGTTCAATGGGCCCGAAGTGGACAACCTGCGCCGCTGCGTGCAACGCGCGTTCCGCACCTTCCGGCAGCCGCGCCTGATGGCCGCCATGCGTCGCGCGGCGATGCTGCGGCCCAGTGGCTGGGAGGTTGCCGGCACGCACTACATCGACCTGTACCAGCGCACCGCAGAGGCGCGCGCATGAAGGTGTCCTGCGAACAGACCAACGCCAGCGAACACAGCTCGATGGACACGCAGGATTCCTTGCCCGCCGGCGACGCGCTGGAGCCCGCACTGGCCGCATTGGCGGCCGGTGCGCCGGGCGACCCGTTTGCCTTGCTTGGCCCGCACCGCGATGCGCAGGGCCGCTGGTGGCTGCGGGTCCTGTTCGCCGGGGCCGTGGGTGTACAGCGGCGGGACAAGGCCGGCCAGTGGACGCCGATGACCGCGCGCGGCCAGGGCGTGTTCGAGGCGCCAACCGACGGTGCCGGGGTAGCGCTGCTGCGAGTGGACTGGGGCACGCACCAGCAGGAGATCGAGGATGTGTTCGGCTTCGGGCCGCAGCTGGACGCGGCCGTGCTGGCCGGCATCCCCGACGGCGACCCGCACAGCATCCGGACCGGGCTGGGCGCGCAGCTGGCCACCGACCAGGGCGTGGCGGGCGTGCGCTTCGCGGTCTGGGCGCCGAACGCGCGCCGGGTGGCAGTGGTGGGCGACTTCAACAGCTGGGACGGCACGCGCCATCCGATGCGGTTCCGCCACGAGGCGGGCGTATGGGAAATCTTCGTGCCGCGCGTGGCGGCCGGCGCACGCTACAAATTCGAGATCATCGCGGCCGATGGCGCGCACCTGACCGACAAGGCCGACCCCATGGCGCGCCAGTGCGAGCCGCTGCCGGGCACCGCGTCGGTGGTGGGCTCGGCCGCCGGGCACGCGTGGCAGGACCAGGACTGGATGCAGGCACGCGCCGCCAACGCGGCCGGCGCGATCTCCATCTATGAGCTGCATGCCGGGTCATGGCGTCGCAGCGCAGACGGCGGGGTGCTGGATTGGGACACGCTGGCCGACACCCTGATTCCCTACATCAAGCAGCTGGGTTTCACCCACATCGAGCTGCTGCCCGTAAGCGAGCATCCGTTTGGCGGCTCGTGGGGCTACCAGCCCCTGGGGCTGTATGCCCCCACCGCACGGCATGGCGACCCGGAAGGATTCGCGCGCTTCGTCGACCGTTGCCACCAGCATGGCCTGGGCGTCATCGTGGATTGGGTGGGCGCGCACTTCCCCTCCGATGCGCATGGCATGCAACGCTTCGACGGCACCGGTCTGTACGAGCATGAAGATCCGCGCCAGGGCCTGCACCCGGACTGGGACACGTTGATCTACAACTACGGCCGCAGCGAGGTGTCCGGGTTCCTGATCGGCAGCGCGCTGGAGTGGATAGACCGTTTCCACATCGACGGGCTGCGCGTGGATGCGGTGGCGTCGATGCTGTACCGCGACTACAGCCGCGAAGACGGGCAATGGATTCCGAATGCGCACGGCGGTCGCGAGAACCTGGAAGCGATCGACTTCCTGCGTGCGCTCAACAGCGCCATTTCCAGCACGTACCCGGGCGTGGTGGTGATCGCCGAAGAATCCACGGCGTGGCCCGGCGTGACCGCGCCGGCCGCCGAGGGCGGGCTGGGCTTTTCGCACAAATGGAACATGGGCTGGATGCACGACACCCTGAGCTACCTGCAACGCGACCCCATCCACCGCTCGCACCACCACAGCGAGATGACCTTCAGCGCGATGTATGCCTTCTCCGAGGATTTCGTGTTGCCGCTGTCGCACGATGAAGTGGTGCATGGCAAAGGATCGCTGCTGGGCAAGATGCCGGGCGACCGCTGGCAGCAACTGGCCAACCTGCGCGCGTACTACGGCTTCATGTGGGCCCACCCGGGCAGCAAACTGCTGTTCATGGGCGGCGAGTTCGCCCAGGCCACCGAATGGAACCATGACGCCGAGCTGGACTGGGCGCTGGCCGCGCAACCGGAACACGCGGGGGTGGCGCGACTGGTGGCGGATCTGAACCGGCTGCTGCGCGACATTCCGGCGCTGCGCCACGGCAACCGCAGTGAACACGGCTTCGAGTGGAGCGTGGGCGATGACCACGCCAACAGCGTGCTGGCCTTCATCCGCCACGATGTGCACGGCGAGGGCGGGGCGCTGCTGGCGGTGAGCAACTTCACCCCGGTGGAGCGCCACGGGTATCGGGTGGGTGTGCCGCGTGGCGGGCGTTGGCGTGAGGTGTTCAACAGCGACAGCCAGTTCTATGGCGGCAGTGATGTGGGCAACCGCGGCCACGTGGACGCCATGCCGATTGCCATGCACGGCCACGCGCAGTCGATCGAGCTGACGTTGCCGCCGCTGTCCACGCTTTACCTCCAGGTGAGCGAGTGACGCCTGCGCGGCGGCAACTGGGCGCGCGGCGGCAGGCAGAGGGTGGGTACTGCTTCCGGCTATGGGCGCCGGCCGCATCCCGCGTGGACCTGCTGCTGGACGGTGAGGTGGTGGCGATGACCGACGAGGGCGATGGCTGCCACGCCGTCGTGTGCGCCTGCGCACCCGGCCAGCGCTACCGCTTCCGGATTGATGGAACGCTGAGCGTGCCCGATCCGGCGTCGCGCTGGCAGCCGGAAGGACTGAAGGGTGCCAGTGCCATCCCCGATGAGGACGCCTACGTGTGGCGCACTACCGGCGGGGCAGGGCGCGTGTGGCCCGAAGCGGTGCTTTACGAGGTGCACGTGGGGGCGGTGGGCGGCTATGCGGGCCTGCAGGCCCAGCTGCCCGCACTGGCCGCCATGGGCATCACCGCGTTGCAGCTGATGCCATTGGCCACCTTCGCGGGCACACGCAACTGGGGCTACGACGGCGTGCTGCCGTATGCGCCGGTGTCGGTGTACGGCAGCCCTGATCAGCTGAAGGCTCTGGTGGATGCCGCCCACGAGCTGGGCATGATGGTGCTGCTGGATGTGGTGTTCAACCACTTCGGCCCGGAGGGCAACCAGTTGGCCGCCTATGCGCCTCAGTTCTTCCGCGAGGACGTACGCACGCCGTGGGGCGCGGCGATCGACTTCCGGCAGCCGTGGGTGCAGCGTTTCTTCATCGAGAATGCGTTGATGTGGCTGCGCGAGTATCGCTTCGACGGCCTGCGCCTGGATGCGGTGCATGCGATCCACCCGCAGACGTTCCTGGAAACCCTGCGCGAAGCGATCCACACCGATGGGCCGGCGCATCCGGTGGACCTGGTGGTGGAGAACGAAAACAACGCCGCTTCGTTGCTGGGCGAAGGCTACACCGCGCAATGGAACGACGACTTCCACAACGCGCTGCACGTGCTGCTCACCGGCGAAACCGAGAGCTATTACGCCGACTACGCCACCGCGCCGACCACGGCCCTGGCCCGGGTACTCTCCGAAGGGTTTGCCTGGCAGGGCGAGGTGAACCGGCACGGCAACCGCCGCGGCGAGCCCAGTGCCGGGCTCTCGCCCGACCATTTCGTGGTGTTCGCGCAGAACCACGACCAGATCGGCAACCGGGCGTTTGGTGACCGGCTGCAGCAGTCGGTGGCGCCGGCGCGGTTGCGCGTGGCGCAGGCGCTGACCGCCCTGACGCCGATGGTGCCGCTGTTCTTCATGGGCGAGCCATGGGGCGCCTCCGAGCCGTTCCTGTTCTTCACCGATTTCGAGCCGCCGCTGGATGAGGCCGTGCGCGAGGGCAGGCGGACCGAGTTCCGCCAGCTCAAGGCGTTTGCCGAAGCGGCGGCCCGCGATGCGATTCCCGATCCGAACGCGCGGGCGACCTTCGAGGCCTCGCAGTGCCCGCTGCCATCGCCGGAGGCGTTGGCACACAACCCCTGGCTGGCCCACTTCAAAACATGCCTGGCGGCGCGCCGCCGCTACCTGGTGGACGGCGTGGCGCAGGCGCGCAGTCTGGGCGCCACGGTACTGGCCGACCATGCCATTGCGGTGGGGTGGGCACTGCCAACGGGTGAGTGGTGGCTGGCGTTCAACCTGGGCGACGGCCAGGCCAAGGCGACGTTGCCTGCGGGGCAGACCGTGCTGTCGCTCGGCGCCGCCGACGCCGGTGGTACCTTGCCGCCAGCATCGATGCTGGTTCGCTGGGTGCCGCGATGACCGGGCCTGCTGTCGATCTGGTCGGCCTGGCAGGCGCCGTTGGCGTGCTGGTGGACTGGGAGGACGTGCACGGCACCCCGCGCCGGGTTGAACCGGCGACGCTGCTGGCAGTGCTGGAGGCACTGGAGTGGCCGGCAACGTCCGCTGCACAGCGCCAGGACAGCCTGCAGCGCTGCATGGCCGAGCGGGCGCAACCCCGCCTGCGTACCGCGCTGGCGGGTGCGACGCTCACGATTGGACCGCCCGATTCGGCCCACGCCGTGTGGTGCGACGAGGAAGGACGCACCACGCCGGCACGTCGGGACAGCGCGGGCGGCTGGCATTGTCCGGACCGGCCCGGCTACTGGACGCTGCGGGTGGGTGCGGACGAACACGCCGTTGCGATCGCGCCGGCCCGCTGTTTCAGCGTGGCCGATGCCAGCGGTACGCCCACGCCGCGCCGCTGGGGTGCCACCCTGCAGGTGTATGCGGGGCGGTCGCGCGCCGACGCCGGCATTGGCGACAGCGACGGAGTGGCCGCGTGGTGCCGACGCGTGTATGCCGCCGGGGGCGATGCGCTGGCGCTCAGCCCACTGCATGCGGCCGGCCGGATCGAACCTCTTTTCAGCCCGTACTCGCCCAGCGACCGGCGCTTCCTGGAGCCGGTGTATACCGCGCCGCCGCCGTGGGTACAGGCCGACGACGTGGATAACCACGCACCGATGCCACCGCCAGATGGCCTGATCGACTGGGCGGGCGCGGCGGCCTTCAAATGGGCGCGCCTGTCACGCTGGTTCGAGGCCATGCAGGATGCGCCGCAGGATCTGCAGGCGGCGCTGCATCAGCATCAGCAGGCAGGCGGCGCGGCGCTGGCGCGCTTTGCGTCCTTCAACGCGGCGGGGTTGGGCCAGCCCGACCCGGCGTTGCAGTGCTTTGCGCAGTGGCTGTCGACCCGAAGCTGGGCGCAGGTGCAGCAGCGTGCGCGCGCGCGCGGGATGGCACTCGGGCTGATCGCCGACCTCGCGGTGGGCTTCGTGCCTGACGGCGCCGAGGCGGCGGCCGCGGGCGACACCGCGCTGCGCGGGCTGGTATTGGGAGCACCGCCGGATGCGTTCGCACCGCACGGGCAGGTGTGGGGCGTAAGCAGCTACTCGCCCGATGGATTGCGGCGCACCGGGTTTGCGCCCTTCATTGCGCTGCTGCGCGCGGTCATGCGGGATCGTGGCGGCGTGCGCATCGATCACATCCTGGGCCTGCAGCGGCTGTGGGTGGTGCCGCACGGGGCGGGGTCGGGCGCGGGTGCGTACCTGCGCTATCCACTGGACGACCTGTTGAACCTGCTGGCGCTGGAGTCATGGCGGCACCGCTGCATCGTCATCGGCGAAGACCTTGGCGTGGTGCCCGACGGCATTCGCCAGCGGCTTGCCGAGCGCGGCGTGATGGGCATGGACGTGCTTGCCTTCTCCCGTGCCAGCGACGGTGAGTTCCTGCCACCCAACCTGTGGCGCACGATGGCCGTGGCCACCACCGGCACCCACGATCTGCCGACGCTGGCAGGCTGGCAGCGCGGCGAAGACATTGCGGTGCGTGCGCGGCTGGCCAACGACAGCGACGACATCACCGCGGCGGCCATGGCGCGGCGCCGCCAGGAAGCCGCGCAGCTCGCCGGTGCGGTGGGGGCCGACCAGGCATGCCCGGACACCCTGCACGACGCCGCGATTGCGTTCGTCGCCACCGGCCCCGCCCCGTTGGCGCTGCTGCCGGTGGAAGACGCGCTGGGGCTGCGCGAACAGGTGAACCTGCCGGGTACCGTGGCGGTGTATCCCAACTGGCGCCACCGCCTGCCGCAGCCGCTCCCGCGCCACCTGCTGCACGCGGCGCTGCGCCGGTTTGCCGCCGCGCGCGGAAAGGAGCACTGAGATGGTGCCGTTCCGGGCTACCGCACGGGTGCAGCTGCATGCCGGCTTCACCTTCGAGGCTGCGCAGGCCCAGCTCGGGTACTACGCGGACCTGGGCATCAGCCACCTGTACCTGTCGCCGATTGCCAGCGCCGTGGCCGGTTCCAGCCACGGCTACGACGTGATCGATCCGGCGACAGTCAACCCGGCACTGGGCGGTGAGCCTGCGCTGATCCGGTTGGCCGAGCAGGCGCGCAGGCATGGCATGGGGCTGATCGTGGACATCGTGCCCAACCACGTGGCCGCGCACCCGAGCAACCCGTACTGGGCCGATGTGCTCGCCCACGGCCAGGCCAGCCGGTATGCCGCCTGGTTCGACATCGACTGGAACGCGCCCGGCCGCGACGGGAAACTGTGGCTGCCGGTGCTCGACCGCCCGGTGGCGGCGGCGCTTGCCGACGGCGTGCTCCAGGTGGAGCGTGATGCGCACGGCACCGCCTGGCTGCTGCTGCCGGAGGGCCGCTATCCGCTGGCCCCCCAGACCCAGCCCGACGCCGCGCCCGGCATGCCGGCCCGCGCGTTGGCCGCGGTGCTGGCGCGCCAGGCCTACCGGCTGGCGTGGTGGCGCAGCGGCGATGCGCAGGTGAATTACCGGCGGTTCTTCACCATCAGCGCGCTGGCGGCGCTGCAGATGGAGCGCGCGGAGGTATTCACGGCGGTGCATGCGTTGCCGTTGCGGCTGGCCGCTGACGGTGTCATCGACGGCGTGCGCGTTGACCATGTGGATGGCCTGCGCGATCCGACCCGCTACCTGCGCACGCTGCGCTCCGCCCTTGACGCGGCGGGCGCGGCGCGGCAGCTGGCGCCGGGCACGCTGGGGCTGTGGGTGGAGAAGATCCTGGGCCATGACGAGCAATTACCTGCCCGTTGGCCGTGTGATGGCAGCACCGGTTATGACGCCATGGATCAGGTTAGCGCGCTGCTGCATGACATCGCCGGTGGCGCGCAGCTGGCTGCGCAGTGGCGGCAGGCCATGGCGGACCCGCGCGATGTGGGGCAGGTCGAGCGGCAGGCGCGTGTGGAGGTGCTGGAGAGCGGCCTGAAGGCAGAGTTCGACGCGCTGGTAGCCTTGCTGGCGAGGGTGGCCGATGAAGCGGGCGGCGCGGCGGCCGATCTGGGCGCCGTGCTGTTGGGCACGGCGGTGGCGCGGCTGCTGGTGCACTTTCCGGTCTACCGCAGCTACCTGGACGACGAAGTGGCCACAGCGGCGGACCGTGGCTGCTGGCAGCAGGCGGCGCAGGCCGCGTGCGCCGGCGCTGACCCGGCAGTGACAACGGCCATCCAGCACATCCTGGGCTGGATGCTGGCCCCGCTTGCAGTAAATGCACCGCCGACGCTGCGCGCGGCCTGCCTGCGCCTGCGCCAACAGGTCCAACTGCTGAGTGCGCCGCTGACCGCCAAGGCAGTGGAAGACTGCAGCTTCTATCGGTACGCCGCCCAGTTGTCGCGCAACGAGGTCGGCAGCGATCCCGCCGTGCTGGGGCTGTCGGCAGCGGATTTCCACGCGCGGGCGGCCGAGCGCGGGCGCTCCCACCCGCGTGCATTGCTGGCCACGGCCACCCATGACCACAAGCGCGGTGAAGATGCGCGGATGCGCCTGGCGGTGTTGTCGCACTGGCGGGAATGGTGGCATACGCACGTGCGCCGCTTCGACCGTCTTGCCGCGCCCCTCGGTGCGGCCGCGCTGCATCCTGCCGACCGGCTGATGCTGTGGCAGACCCTGGTGTCGGCCTGGCCGGCCGAGGCGGAGCGGGTCCCGGACGGCTTCGCGCAGCGTGTGGCCGAATGGCAACGCAAGGCCCTGCGCGAAGGGGGCCTGCGCAGTAGTTGGCGCGACCCCGATGCCGCCTATGAGCACGCGGCCGGCACGCTGCTGGACAACATGTTCAGCGCACCCGCCGCGCAGCCGCTGCGGCAGGCGCTCTGCGCGGCGGTGACACGGCTGGCGCCGGCCGGGGCGCGCCTGAGCCTGGTGCAGGCGGCACTGCGCCTGACGATTCCCGGCGTGCCGGACCTGTACCAAGGCACCGAAGGCTGGGATCTGTCGCTGGTCGACCCGGACAACCGTCGCCCCGTGGACTACACCACGCGCCGCGAGTGGCTCGACGAGACGCGGCGCTGGCCACAGCTGCTGGCGGCCTGGCACGACGGCGCAGTCAAGGCGCGGCTGCTGCACGCGTTGTTGCAGGTGCGGCGCGCGATGCCCGCACTGTTCGCACACGGCGACTACCAGCCGCTGCCCACCACCGCACCTGACCGGGTGCTGGCGCTGTGCCGCCAGCATCAGGGCCAGCGCCTGGTGCTGGTGGTGGCCATCGGAATGAGCGCCGGGCCGGCTACCCACGCCACCGCCGCGCTGCCGGCGCGGTTCTGGGGAGGCGCCCGGGTCAGCGTCCCGCCCGGGCGCTATCGCAACGTACTCACCGGTCAGGCTGTAGAAAGTCAAACCGCCTCTGTTCCGTTGCGGGTGCTGTCTGCGGACAGCCCCGTGACCCTGTTGATCCACCACTGAAGCCGGGACCCATGGAAGAGCACGAACGACGCGAACGCATTGCAGAACTGGCGCGACAGATCTGGGAGGCCGAGGGCCGCCCGGACGGACAAAGCACGCGCCATTGGCTGATGGCCGAGCGATTGCTCGAGGCCGAACTGAAGGCGGCGGCCGGCAAGGAGCCGCGCCGATGAGCCCGCTTCCCTCCGTGCAGACCTCGCGCGTGCGCGCCGGCCGCCCCTTTCCGCTCGGTGCCACCTGGGACGGGGTAGGGGTCAACTTCTCGCTCTACAGCCGCCACGCCACCCGCGTGGAGCTGTGCCTGTTCAACGAGCGCGGACGCGAGGTGGAGCGGATCGTGCTGCCCGAGTACACCGACGAGATATGGCATGGCTACCTGCCCGACGCGCGTCCGGGCCAGCGCTATGGGTACCGCGTGGATGGCCCCTACGCACCCGAGGCAGGTCACCGCTTCAATCCCCACAAGCTGCTGCTGGACCCGTACGCCCGCCAGGTGGTGGGCCACCTGAAGTGGGCCCCGGCGTTGTTCGGCTACACCGTTGGCCATCGCGACAAAGACCTGAGTTTCGACAAACGCGACAGCGCGCCGTTCATGCCAAAGTGCGCAGTGGTCGATCCGGCGTTCACCTGGGGGCGCGACCGTCCGCCGGGCGTTGCCTGGGAAGACACGGTGATCTACGAGGCACACGTGCGCGGCCTGTCGATGCTGCATCCGGACATCGCCGAATCGGCGCGGGGCACGTTCTCCGCACTCAAGCACGACAGCCTGCTGGACCACCTCAAGCACCTGGGCGCCACCGCGCTGGAACTGCTGCCCGTGCACGCCCACGTGGACGACCAGCACCTGCTCGAGCGTGGCCTGCGCAACTATTGGGGCTACAACACCCTGGCCTTCTTCGCGCCGGACCCGCGGTTGCTGGCCACCAACGCCATCGCCGAATTCAAGCAGATGGTGGCCGGCGTGCATGCGGCCGGGCTGGAAGTGATCCTGGACGTGGTCTACAACCACACCGCCGAAGGCAACGAGCTGGGCCCGACGCTGTCGTTCAAGGGCATCGACAACGCCAGCTACTACCGCCTGGCCGACAACCCGCGCTACTACGTCAACGACACCGGTACCGGCAACACCTTCGACCTGACCAACGCCGGTGCGTTGCGGATGGTGATGGATTCGCTGCGCTACTGGGTGCAGGACATGCACGTGGACGGCTTCCGCTTCGACCTGGCCACCATCCTGGGGCGCGAGCGCGAAGGGTTCGATCCGTCCGGCAGCTTCCTCGACGCGGTGCGCCAGGACCCGGTGCTGAGCCAGGTGAAGCTGATCGCCGAGCCGTGGGACATCGGCCCGGGCGGTTACCAACTGGGCCAGTTCCCCCCCGGATGGGCCGAATGGAACGACAAATTCCGTGACAACGTACGTGCACTGTGGCGGGGCGACGGCGGGCAGCTGCCCGAGTTCGCCACCCGCATCATGGGCTCGGCCGACCTGTTCAACCACAAGGGCCGGCGTCCGGCGGCGTCGATCAATTTCGTGACCGCGCACGACGGATTCACCCTGCACGATCTGGTCAGCTACAACGACAAGCACAACCAGGCCAATGGCGAGGACGGGCGCGACGGCAGCGACCACAACATCTCCTGGAACCACGGCGCCGAAGGGCCCAGCCAGGACGCGGACCTGCTGGCGCTGCGCGGGCGGCAGATGCGCAACATGCTGGCCAGCCTGCTGTTCGCACAGGGCACGCCGATGCTGTTGGCCGGCGATGAGTTCGGGCGCACCCAGCAGGGCAACAACAATGCCTATTGCCAGGACAACCCGTTGACCTGGCTGGACTGGGCCGAGGCCGCCTCTGAGGCGGGCAAGCGCCAGACCGCATTCGTGCGCAAGGCACTGAAGCTTCGGCGGCGCTATCCCCACCTGCGCCGCGGACGCTTCCTGGACGCGCGCGACGGGGGCGATGAGGGGTCGGTGGAATGGCTGCGCGCCGATGGGGCGCCCATGGGCGAGGCCGACTGGAACGATCCGGAGGCACGTGTGCTGATGGTCAGGATGGGCGGCAGTGATGCCGGCACCAGCGAGCAGGGTCCCGAACATGAAACCCTGCTGCTGGTGGTCAATGCCGGCCATGCCGAGGTTCGGTTCGCGGTGCCTGCGCCGGGCGACCGGCACTGGCGCGTGCTGCTGTCCACCACGGCAGGCCAGGCACCGGTGCTCGACGAAGGGGGTGGGCTCACCCTGCCTGACCGGAGCGTGGCCCTGCTGGCCAGCCGTCCGCTGCGCAGTTGGGCCGCTCCGGCAGGGGGCTGAGGCATCGGATCGGGCGCGACGCGGGCAGGGTGCAAGGGGCGTTACATGAACGAGTCAGCTATGTGGGCAATTGCTTCACATCAGACGCTTCACCGTACGCTCCTCAGCAACCTGAATTGATTTAAGCTCGCGTCCCGGCGCCCATTCAGGTGCGCCGGTCTGGCTCTCCACCTCTCTTTGCAGGAATTCCGCATGGCGGCTTTGCAGCAGCGCACGATCGACCTCATCCGAAGCCACCAGGAGACCCTGTTGGCCCAGTGGATGGACAGCCTTACCGGTGGTGGCCAGACCCAGGACGGGCGGTTGTCCGCCCGCGAACTGGATACGCAGGCCCGCGAGTTCTGGCGCCTGTTCCTGCAGGCGCTGTCGGTGGCCAACACGGGCAGCCTGATCGGCGCCGACTGGCAGGAAACCCGCCGTTTCCTTGAAGACCTCTCGCGCGACCGCGTGCTCAAGGGCTTCGACTCGGCCGAAACCGCCCGCTTCCTGTTCTCGCTCAAGCGCCCGTTGTTCGACCTCATCCAACAGGGGTACGCCGACGACACGGCGCTGCTGGGCGACCAGCTGTGGGCGATCTCCGAACTGCTGGACCTGCTGGGCCTGCACAGCGTCAAGGCGTTCCAGAAGACCCGCGAAGACGTGATCCAGCGCCAGCAGGAAGAAATGCTGGAGCTGTCCACCCCCGTGGTGAAGCTGTGGGAAGGCGTGCTGGCGCTGCCGATGATCGGCACGCTGGATTCGCAGCGCACCCAGGTGGTGATGGAATCGCTGCTGCAGCGGATCGTCGATACCGGCTCGGAAATCGCCATCATCGACATCACCGGCGTGCCCACCGTGGACACCCTGGTGGCCCAGCACCTGCTCAAGACGGTCACCGCCATCCGCCTGATGGGCGCCGACGCCATCATCAGCGGTGTGCGCCCGCAGATTGCCCAGACCATCGTGCACCTCGGTCTGGACCTGCAGGGCATCGTGACCAAGGCCAACCTGGCCGACGCGCTGGCGTTGGCGCTCAAGCGCACCGGGCAGACGGTGGTACGGGCAGAGCGCTGATATGGAACGCATTCCGATTCTGCAGATGGGCGATCTGCTGCTGGTGACCATCCAGGTGGACATGCATGACCAGCTGGCACTGACCCTGCAGGACGACCTGAGCGAGAAGATCCGCCGTACGTCCGCGCGCGGCGTGCTGATCGACATCTCGGCACTGGATATCGTCGATTCCTTCATCGGGCGCATGATCTCCACCATCTCCTCCATCGCCCGGATCATGGATGCCACCACCGTCGTGGTGGGCATGCAGCCGGCGGTGGCGATCACGCTGGTGGAGCTGGGGCTTACCCTCAGCGGCGTGCGTACCGCGCTCAACGTCGAGCGCGGCATGAAGCTGCTGCAGCGCACCGACGAAGACCTGCCATGACCGCGCCGACCGGTGTGTTGCCGATCCGCGTCGAGCAGGATGTGGTGCTGGCACGCCAGGCTGCGCGCCAGGTGGCGGTGGCCTGCAAGCTGCGGTTGATCGACCAGACCAAACTGGTGACCGCTGCCAGCGAGCTGGCACGCAATGCGGTGATCTACGGCGGCGGCGGCACCATGGCCTGGGAAATCCTGGAAAGCGGCCTGCGCAAGGGCGTGCGCCTGGTCTTCACCGACCAGGGGCCCGGCATTCCCGACCTGGCCCAGGCCCTTACCGATGGCTGGTCGTCCGGCTCGGGCATGGGCCTGGGGCTGTCTGGTTCGCGCCGGCTGGTGGACGACTTCGAGCTGGACAGCGCGCCAGGCGAAGGCACGCGCATTGCCATCACCAAATGGACCTGAATTTCACCGGCCAGGTGACCCGGGTGGTGGCGGTCGAGGAGGTCTCGCAGGTTGGACAGGCCCGGCGCGAAGCGCTGGCCCTGGCCGAACATGCCGGGTTTGACGAGATGGATGCCGGGCGCGTGGCCCTGGCCGCTACCGAACTGGCCACCAACGTGATCAAGCATGGTCGCGGCGGGCGCATGTACCTGTCGCTGGTCTGCGGCCGCAGTGGCCGCGGCGTGGAACTGTGCACGCTCGATGCCGGCCCCGGCTTCTCGCTGTCCGAGTGCCTCCCCGACGGCGTCTCCACCGGCGGAACACAGGGGCTGGGGCTGGGCGCCATCCGCCGTCAGGCGACGGTGCTCGATGCCTGGTCCGATGCACGCGGCGCGGTGATCGTGGCCCGCATCTACCCGAGCCGGTCCGCGCCGGACATCGACCTGGCCTACGGCGCGCTGCGCATTCCCATGCGCCATGAAGTGGCCTGCGGCGATGGCTGGCACCTGCGCGCCGATGGGCAGAACACCGTAGTGACCCTGATCGATGGACTGGGCCATGGCCTGCCGGCGGCCGATGCCGCCCAGGCCGGCACGGCCGCCATGGCCAGCGCCTCGGGCTTCGACGCCGCCACGCTGATCGGCGCGATGCATGCCGGCATGTCCGGCAGCCGCGGCGGTGCCGCCGCCGTGGCCTGTGTCGGGCCGGGGGCGCAGAACGTGCAGTTCGCCGGCATCGGCAACATTGCCGCCTCGCTGTGCGAGCCCACCGGCTCGCGCGGGATGGCCTCGCACCCGGGCATCGTCGGGGTGCAGTTCCGCAAGGCACAACCCTTCCACTTTCACACCCCTGCAGGCACGCTGCTGGTCATGCACAGTGACGGACTGCAGGCGCGCTGGAGCCTGCGCGACTACCCCGGCCTGGTCCACCGCCACCCGGCGCTGATCGTGGCGGTGCTGCAGCGTGATTTCGACCGCGGCCGCGACGATGTCGGCATCGTTGCGCTGCGTCTTGGAGATATACATTGATGTCCACTGCCAACGATCAGCAGATGCAGCAGCTGCGCATGGAAGCCGACGCGCTGCGCGCCGAGCTGGACGAAACCAACCAGGGCGTGCTGGCGCTGTATGCCGAGCTGGACCAGCAGGCAGAGCAGCTGCGCGAGGTCTCCGAGCTGAAAAGCCGGTTCCTGTCCTACATGAGCCACGAATTCCGCACGCCGCTGGGCTCGATCCTGAGCATGACGCGCCTGCTCGAAGACGGCATGGACGGTCCGCTCACCGACGAACAGCGCCGCCAGGTGCGCTTCATCAGCGCTTCCACCAGCGAGCTGCGCGAGATGGTGGACGACCTGCTGGACCTGGCCAAGATCGAGGCCGGCCGCATCACCATTTCGCCGGCCTGGTTCGACCTGATGGACCTGTTCTCGGCGCTGCGCGGCATGTTCCGCCCGCTGGTGGAAGGGGACAGGCTGGACCTGCTGTTCGAGGACCCGCCGGCGTTGCCCATGCTGTACACCGATGACAAGAAGCTGGCGCAGATCCTGCGCAACTTCATTTCCAACGCCCTGAAGTTCACGCCCAACGGGCAGGTGGTGGTCTCGGCCCGCATGCAGGGCGACGATTCGGTGCGCTTCAGCGTGCGCGACACCGGCATCGGCATCCCGGCCGAGCTGCAATCCACCCTGTTCGAGGATTTCGTCCAGGTGGATACCCCGCTGCAGAAACGCCTGCGCGGCACCGGCCTGGGGCTGTCGCTGTGCAAGCGGTTTGCCGAGCTGCTGGGCGGCCATGTGGGCGTGGACAGCGTGGTCGGCGAAGGCTCGGACTTCTACGTTGTGCTGCCCTACAAGCTTGCCGAGGAGGCGCCCCGTGCCGAACTCTGATCGCATCCTGGTGGTGGACGACAACGCCGCAACCCGCTACGCGGTGCGGCGCGTGCTGGAGCACCACGGCTACAAGGTCGAAGAAGCCGGTACCGGCGGCGAAGGGCTGGCACAGCTGGCCCGCCAGGATTTCGGCGCGCTGGTGCTGGACGTCAACCTGCCGGACATGAGCGGGTTCGACGTGGTGCGGCAGCTGCGCGACGACCCGCGCATGCGGCTGCTGCCGGTGGTGCACGTGTCGGCGGCCTCGATCGCCACCGGGGACCTCATCACCGGCTTGAACGCCGGCGCGGATGCCTACCTGATCCACCCGGTGGATCCTGACGTGCTGCTGGCCACGCTGCGCACGCTGCTGCGCGCGCGCCGTTCGGAAGAAGCACTGCGCGAGGCCGAAGCACGCTTTGGCGAGATATTCCGCCAGATTAACGCGCCGATCGCGGTACTGGACGCCGACCTGCGCTACCACGATGCCAACGACGCCTTCGTGCGGCTGCTCGGTGAAGATCGCGCGCCGGGCCGACTGGATGCGCTGCTGGCCGACCAGATCCTGCCGTTGAGCGCACTGAAGGTTGCGCTGGCCGAGGGCGAGCGCTGGCAGGGCACCTTCACCCTGCGCGCGGGTGCATCGACGCGGATCACCGAATGGCGCGTCACGCCCTACCGTGCACCGGGCCAGGGCCTGGTGCTGATCCAGGACACCACCGAACGCCACGCACGCGAGACCGAACAGCGCCAGGAACTGGAAAGCGCCACCTCGGAACTGGCCTTCCAGATTGCAGAACGCCAGCGCACCGAGGTCGAGCTGCTGCAGGCGCAGAAGATGGACTCACTGGGCCAGCTCACCGGCGGCATCGCGCACGACTTCAACAACCTGCTGACAACGATCATCTCCGGCCTGGACATGATCGAGATAGCCGTGGCCCGGGGCACCTGGGACAAGGCATCGCGCTATGTCGATATCGCCACGGCCTCGGCGCATCGCGCCGCCGCCCTGACCCAGCGCATGCTGGCCTTCGCACGCAAGCAGCCGCTCGACCCGCAGACCTTCGACGTGGTGGCGCGGATCCGCTCGCTGGAAGACATGCTGCGCCGGTCGATCGGCGAGAACATCGAGCTGGAACTGGAGCTGGGCGCGCAGCCCATGGTGGCCGTGGCCGATCCGAACCAGTTCGAGAACGTGATCCTCAACCTGGTGATCAACGCGCGCGATGCGCTGGCTGGCCAGGGGCTGATCCGGATCCGGGCCGGTCGCACCCTGGTGGAACGCGACCATGAGCTGGCCCCCGGGCACTACATCAGCGTGAAGGTGCTCGACAACGGCACCGGCATTCCGCTGGAGCTGCTCACCAAGGTCTTCGAGCCGTTCTTCACCACCAAACCGCAGGGCGAGGGCACCGGGCTGGGCTTGTCGATGACGTACGGGTTTGCCCGGCAGTCCGGCGGCAGTGCCCGCATTGCCAGCGAGCGCGGGGAGGGCACCGAGATCGAGCTTCTGCTGCCCGAGGGCCAGCTGCTCAGTCCCGAACAGACGCCGCAGCCCACCCAGGTGCCGCGCGGACGGTCCGAGCGCATCCTGCTGGTGGACGACACCGACTCGGTGCGCATGATGGTGCGCGAGATGCTGGTGGAGTCGGGCTACCAGGTGGTGGAGGCGATCAACGCGCAACAGGCGCTGCTGGAGCTGCATTCCGAGCGCGGCATCGACCTGCTGCTCTCCGACGTGGGCCTGCCCGGCATGAACGGCCGCGAGCTGGGCGACGCGGCGCGGGCATTGCGCCCGCAGTTGCCGGTCCTGTTCATCACCGGCTATACCGAGAGCGCCGTCGTGCGCAACGATTTCCTGGGCACCGGCATGGCCTTGCTGCCCAAGCCGTTCAGCGTCAACGAACTGCTGCGCAGCGTGCGCCAGATGCTGCCGGTCGTCTGATCGACGGGCCGGTTCAGGGCGACGGACGGGGCTCGCCGAGCGCCGCCCGTCGCGCGCGGAACACCTCCGGCGTCTGCGGCTTCACGAACAACGCCACCAGTTCGGGGTACTCCGCTTTCACTGCCTTCTCGATGCGGGTGATGCACGCCTCGATCTGCGGGGTGGTGCGGTCGTCCTCGAACTCGGCGCTCAGCATGGCCACCACCTGGTCAGGCCCCATCTGCATGGTGGTCACGCCGTTGGCGTTGCGCAGGTCCGGGTCGGTGTTGGCCACCGCCAGGATGCGGTTGGCCACGCTGGGATGGGCCGGCTCGCCCACCAGCAGCCCCTTGGTTTCGCGGGCGAGCAGGAAGGCGGTCACGGCCAGCACCGCGGCAATGCACAGCGAGGCCACGCCATCGAGCACCGGCATGTCCAGCAGCTGCGCGGCCAGCAGGCCGACCAGCGCAAAGCCCAGGCCCAGCAGCGCGGCGCTGTCTTCCAGCAGCACGGTGAAGGTGGTGGGGTCCTTGCTGCGGCGGAACGCCTCGAAGTAGCCCATCGTGCCCTTGGTGGCACGGAACTCGCGCAGCGCGATCCACCACGACGCGCCTTCAAACGCGATGGAGATGCCCAGCACCGAATAGCTGATCAGGTGGTTGGTGGCGGGCTCGGGGTGGCGGATGTGCTGGATGCCTTCATACGCCGATACGCCGGCACCGGCGGCGAACACCAGCAGGGCCACGATGAAGCTCCAGAAATACAGTTCACGCCCGTACCCGAACGGATGCACGGTGTCGGGCTTCTTCTCCGAGCGGCGCAGGCCATACAGCAACAGCACCTCGTTGATGGTGTCCACCAGCGAATGCACGCCTTCGCTGAGCATCGCCGAACTGCCCGACAGGCCGGCGGCCACGAACTTGGCGATGGCGATGCACAGGTTGCCTACCAGCGCGGCGTAGATGACCAGGCGGGAACCGGACGGCGCGGCCATGGCGGGAGGCTCAGTCGGCCGCGCGGTTGGAGGGTGGGCCATTACGGCCGCGTTCGACGGCGTCTTGGACGCGTGCCACCAGCTCGTCGATGTTGAATGGCTTGCCGACAAAGGGAACGCCCTGATGCTGTTTGGGCACCATCTGCACATACACCGCCGAGGCGAACAGGAAAGGGGTGCCGGTGCGGGCAAGGCGATCGGCCACGGGGAACACCGGCCCGTCGCCGAGTTCGATGTCCAGCACGGCGGCATCGAAACGCTGGTACACCAAGGTGCCGAGTGCGTCGGTGACCGAGTACGCCGGTACCACGTCATAACCGGCCTGGCTGAGCACTTCGACGAACAACCGGGAAACGTCGATCTCGTCTTCCACAACCAGGACGACGCCACGCGAGGGGGGAATGCGAATACTACCGTTCATGGGGTTTTTACTGAGGGGGAACTTGATCCTGTGCCTGCCGATGTCAACGCAGCGCCAAGTTGTGTTACGCCGCCGTTGACAAAGACCTGCGGGCAACGCGGGTGCTAGTCGGCGCCGTCTTCGTCGTCCAGGCCGTCGCCATCCCACGCGGCGGCGCTGTTGTCGGCGCCTTCCGCAGCCGGGTCCACCGGTTCCAGCAGGGTGTAATCGTCGCGCGTCGGATCACGGAACGCGCGGCTCACTGGATAGGCCTCCAGGGCCGGCGTGGCCGCCTGTGCCTGCAATGCGGCGGGCGTAGGCAAGGCACCGGACAGCCACGCCATCGCCACCGGCGCATCGATGAACACCGGGCCGTCGGGCGTGAGCGGGGCCGGGATGCCGGGGTTCGGCGCGGTCAGCACGGTGAAGCTATCGATCTCCTGCCCATCCTCACCGGCCCAGTGTTCCCACAGCCCGGCCGCCAGCAGCGCCAGGCCGTCGGTGCGTTGCACGAACAATGGCCACGGTGGGCGGCGCTGCCGATCCCATTTGTAATAGCCGGTCATGGCCACCACGCAGGGCCGCTGCTGCCAGGCCTGGGCGAAGATGCGGCTCTTGGCGGCGCGCTCCAGCCGCGCGGTCACGGTGGTGTAGGGCGTGGACGGCTGTTTGGACCAGCGCGGAATAAGGCCCCAGCGCATCTCCGCCGCCACCACGCTGCCATCACCGTCGCGGGCCAGCACCGTGGCGCTGCCGTTCTTGCCGATGTTGTAGTGGTCCGGGGCGGCGGCAAGTGCATCGGCCAGCGAGGCCGGCAGTCCGTCGGGCAGTGAGGAAGGGGCGGCGATGGCTTGGGCGAAGCGGCGCATCCCCGCAGGGTACGGAGGCGGCTGTGAGCCGCCGGTCAGGGTGACGCGCCGATGACATGCAGGGGCGTCTAATCGACCCATGGTCAACGGTTCCCTGCCTCTGTTACCCGACGCACGCGCAGTGGCGCGGCAGTGCCGCACCTTCACTGCATTGGCGAGGATCGCCTGATGGCGCGGCGCAAGACCCTGACCCTGGCCACCTACAACGTCAATGGCATCGGCACACGGTTGCCGCACCTGCTGGCGTGGCTGGAGGCCGAGAAGCCCGATGTGGTGGCGCTGCAGGAACTGAAGGCGACCGACGCTGCGTTTCCGGTCGCCGAGCTGGAACAGGCGGGCTATGGCGCGTTGTGGCAGGGCGAGGCGCGCTGGAACGGCGTGGCACTACTGGGCCGCGGCGTGACGCCGATTGAAAGTCGCCGGCGGTTGCCGGGCGAACCGGCCGACACCCAGAGCCGCTACCTGGAAGCGGCCATCCACGGCATCGTGGTGGCGGGTCTCTACCTGCCCAACGGCAATCCGCAACCGGGCCCGAAGTTCGACTACAAGCTGCGCTGGATGGAGCGCCTGATCAAACACGCCCGCAGCCTGGTGGCGCTGCCGCACCCGGTGGTGATCATGGGCGACTTCAACGTCATTCCCACCGACGCCGATGTGTACGACCCCAAGGCCTGGCGAAAAGATGCACTGCTGCAACCTGCGGTGCGCGATGCCTACGCGCGGCTGTTGGCGCAGGGATGGACCGACGCACTGCGTGCACGCCATCCCGACGAGACGATTTACACGTTCTGGGACTACTTCCGCCAGCACGCCGAGCGCGACCGTGGCCTGCGCATCGACCACCTGCTGCTCAACCCCGCACTGGCCGCCGGCCTGAAGGATGCGGGCGTGCACCGCTGGGTGCGTCTGCAGGACAAGGCCAGCGACCATGCGCCCACATGGGTGGTGGTGAACGCGCCTTGAGGCGATCATCTGTTCCGCCCATGCCCACTTCCACGCCCGACGCGACGCCATCACTGGCTGCCTTCGAACCGGCCACCCGCGCCTGGTTCACGTCCACGTTCGACGCCGCCACGCCGGTGCAGGCCGCCGCATGGGCCGCCATCGGGGCCGGTGACCACACGCTGGTGATCGCGCCGACCGGTTCGGGCAAGACCCTGGCCGCGTTCCTGCATGCCATCGACCGCCTGTTCCGGCTGCGCGCGCTGCAGCCGCGCGTGCCCGGCGACGGCACCGGCGTGCTCTACATCTCGCCGATCAAGGCGCTGGGCGCGGACGTACACCGCAACCTGCAGCTACCGCTGGAAGGCGTGAACGCACAGCGCGAGCAGCGGGGCGACCCGGCGCTGGCGCTGTCGGTGGCGATCCGCAGCGGCGATACCACCAGCGCCGAACGCGCGCGGCTGCTGCGGCGGCCACCGGACATCCTGATCACCACGCCCGAATCGCTGTTCCTGATGCTCACCTCCAAGGCGCGCGACAGCCTGCGCGACGTGCATACGGTGATCATCGACGAGATCCATGCGGTGGCCGGCAGCAAACGCGGCACCCACCTGGCGCTGAGCCTGGAGCGCCTGGACGCAGTGGCGCAGCAACCCGTGCAGCGCATCGGCCTGTCGGCCACGGTACGTCCGGTGGAAGAGGTGGCCGGCTTCCTGGGCGGCGACCGGCCGGTCACGGTGGTCAACCCGCCGTCGGACCGGCAGTTGGACGTGCGCATCGTGGTGCCGGTGGAGGACATGGCCGATGTTCCCTCGCCGGCGGGCGAGGGCGGCAATACGCTGGCTGGCCGGGTCGGTTCGATCTGGCCGCATGTGGAAGCCAGCATCCTGGACCAGGTGCTGTCGCGACGCGCCACCATCGTCTTCGCCAACTCACGCGGCGTGGCCGAAAAACTCACCGCGCGGCTCAACGAGCTGTATGCCGACCGCGTCGCACGCGAGCCGGGCCTGCACGTACCTCCTCAAGACGCACAGGACGCGCTGCCTGCCGATGGCCATTACGGTTCGTTCAACGGCGGCACTGCCGGGCGTGCGGCCGGGGCGGCGGCGCTGATCGCGCGTTCGCACCACGGCTCGGTGTCCAAGGAGCAGCGCCGCGAGATCGAACAGGCACTGAAATCCGGCGAACTGCGCTGCGTGGTGGCCACCTCCAGCCTGGAGCTGGGCATCGACATGGGGCGGGTCGACCTGGTGATCCAGGTGGCAGCGCCGCCGTCGGTGGCCAGCGCGCTGCAACGGGTGGGGCGGGCCAGCCACCAGGTCGGCGGCACCTCCACCGGGCTGGTGTACCCGCGCACGCGGCGTGACCTCATCGACGCCACCGTGGCCATCGAGCGCATGCTGGCCGGACGCATCGAAGCGGTGGATCCGCCGCAGAACCCGTTGGATGTACTGGCCCAGCAGACGGTGGCGGCGGCCGCCATGGACACCCTGCAGGTGGATGCGTGGTTCGCCCGCGTGCGCCGCGCCGCGCCGTATCGCACGCTGCCACGCAGTGCCTTCGATGCCACCTTGGACATGCTGGCCGGTCGCTACCCCTCCGATGATTTCGCCGGCTTCCGCCCGCGCGTGGTCTGGAACCGGCAGGCCGGCACGCTGGAGGCGCGGCCGGGTGCGAAACAGCTGGCGGTGACCAGCGGCGGCACCATCCCCGACCGCGGCATGTTCGGCGTGGTGCTGCCCGAAGGCGAGGAGCGCGCAGGGTCACGGCGCGTGGGCGAGCTCGACGAGGAAATGGTGCACGAATCGCGCGTCAACGACGTGATCACGCTGGGTGCGTCGTCGTGGCGCATCGAACAGATCACCCACGACCAGGTGGTGGTGACGCCGGCCCCCGGGCGCTCGGCACGGCTGCCGTTCTGGCGCGGCGAAGGCGTGGGGCGGCCGGCGGAACTGGGCGAGGCGGTCGGGGCGTTCATCGCCGCGCTGGAGCCCACCGCCGACGAAGGTGACCGGCCCGCCGCGGTGACCGAACGCCTGCAGGCCTGCGGGCTGGCCAGCAATGCCATCGCCAACATCTTCGGGTTGCTGGATGAGCAGCGCCAGGCCACCGGCGTGCTGCCCACCGACCGCCGGCTGGTGGTGGAGCGTTGCCGCGACGAAAACGGCGATTGGCGGCTGATGCTGCATTCGCCGTACGGGCGGCGCGTGCACGACCCGTGGGCGCTGGCGATGGCCGCGCGCATCCGCGAACGCTGGGGCGTCGACCCGGCGGTCGTGGCCAGCGACGACGGCATCATCGCGCGGATTCCCGATACCGCCGGCCGCCTGCCCGGCGCGGACCTGTTCCTGTTCGAGCCGGAACAGGTGCGGCGCGAGGTGGCCCGCGCGGTGGGGACATCGGCGCTGTTCGCGGCCCGTTTCCGCGAATGCGCGGCGCGTGCACTGCTGCTGCCACGCCGCAGCCCGGGGCGGCGTTCGCCGCTGTGGCAGCAACGCCTGCGGGCGGCCGAACTGCTGGCCATCGCACAGCGTTACCCCGACTTCCCGATCCTGATCGAAGCTGCGCGCGAGTGCCTGCAGGACGTGTACGACCTGCAGGCGCTGGACGCGTTGATGCAGCGCCTGGCCGAGGGCAGCGTAAACATCGCCGAGGTCACCACCGAGGTGCCGTCACCGTTCGCGGCGAACCTGTTGTTCGGCTATGTCGCCGAGTTCATGTATGGCACCGACGTGCCGCTGGCCGAGCGCCGCGCATCGGTACTGTCGCTGGATGACGGCCTGCTGGCCGACCTGCTCGGTCAGGTGGACATGGGCGAGCTGCTGGACGCGGCCGTGGTCGACCAGGTCGGCGCGGAGCTGCAGCGCCTTGCACCGGCGCGGCGCGCGAAGGGCAGGGAAGGCGTGGCCGATCTGTTGCGCGAGCTGGGGCCGCTGGCGCTGCCGGAGGTGGCGCGGCGGCTGGTGGACGACGACGCGGCCCTCGACCACCTGCGCGCCCTCGAACGCGACCACCGCGCCCTGCGCATCACGTTGGCCGGTAGCGAACACTGGGCCGCGGTGGACGATGCCACGCGGCTGCGCGATGCGCTGGGCGTCGCCTTGCCGGCGCTGCCACCGCATGCCGTGTTGCCGCCGTCCACCGATCCGCTGGGGGACCTGCTGGCCCGTTACGCGCGCACTCACCGGCCCTTTACCACCGCACAGGTGGCGACCGCATTTGGCGTGGGCGTGGTGGTGGCCGATGCCGCGCTGGACCAGCTGCAGGCGCAGGGCAAGGTACTGCGCGGCAGCTTCGGCGTGGTCCGCCAGGAACAGGATGCAGCCGATGGCGTGCCCGCACCGCTGGCGCTGGCCCACCACGAATGGGTGGCTGACGACGTGCTGCGCCGGCTGCGCATGCGCTCGCTGCAGGCGGCGCGCGCGGCCACCCGGCCGGTCGGACAGGATGCCTACGCGCTGTTGCTGCTGGAGCGGCAGGGGCTGGTGCCCGACGCGGCGCCGACGGCGCGCCTGGCCAACGCATCGGCAGCCGCGCTGCACGGTATCGAGGGGGTGGCGCGGGTAGTGGAACTGCTGGCCGGCGTGACTGCCCCCGCATCGGTGTGGGAGAGCCAGATCCTGCCGGCCCGCGTGGGCGACTACGCACCGGGCATGCTCGATGAGCTGCTCGCCACCGGCAGCGTGCTGTGGGCCGGTCATGCGCGCATCGGCGACGACGATGGGCTGGTGTCACTGCACCTGCAGGAGGTCGCGTTCGAGACCCTGCCGGTGCCCACTGCAGTGCCCGATCTCTCGCCGTTGCAGCAGGCCATCGTGGCGGTACTGGGCGATGGCGGCGCGTACTTTGCACGCCCCCTGGCGGTGGCCGTGCAGGGCCGCCTGACCGCAACCGCATCGGAACACCACGCCGCGCATGCGGTCACATCAGAGACGTTGCACGCGGCGTTGTGGGATCTTGTCTGGGCCGGCCATGTCACCACCGACATCTGGTCACCGTTGCGCGCGCTGGCCGGCACGCGCGCGCCGCGCCCGCGGGTGGTGCGGCACGCCCGACGGCAGCGCGATCCGCGCTGGATCGACATGGCCGGGCCGCAGGACCCCGCGGCTACGTCGCCGGCGGCGGCCGCGAGCTTCGCCGCACCCGCCCTGACGGGGCGCTGGTCGTTGCTGCCGCGCGAAACCGCCAGCGACACCGTGCGCGCGGTGGCACTGGCCGATGGCCTGCTGGACCGGCATGCCATCGTCACCCGTGGCGCGGCGGTGGCCGAGGGCATCGTGGGAGGATTCCCGGCGCTGCAGCAGGTGTATCGCAGCATGGAAGATGCCGGCCGCGTCCTGCGCGGCCGCTTCGTGACCGGGCTGGGCGGGGCGCAGTTCGCCGAACGCGCCACGGTCGATCGCCTGCGCGCCATCGCCGACACCCTGCACGCGGCACCGTCGCCGGTGGTCGTGGGGCTGTCAGCGCTGGACCCGGCAAACCCCTTCGGCAGCGTGCTGCCGTGGCCCGCGCATGCCGCCACCCTGCGCCCGGTGCGGCGCGCCGGCGCGCTGGTGGTGATCGGCGCCGGGCGCCCGCTGATGTACCTGGCACAGGGCGGGCGACAGTTGCTCACGTGGTTCGATGCGGCGCACGCCAGCGCCGATCTCACCCAGGCCGCCTGCCAGGCGCTGGTGGCCGCGCTGCGGCGTGGGCGGCGGGGGCGCTTCACCCTGGAACTGTTCAACGATGCAGCGGTCGGTCGCGACGCAGTGACCGACGCGCTGCGCGCCGCCGGATTCCGCAGTGCGCCCCGGGGGCTGGACTGGGAAGGGTGAGCGCAATGCGGTCTAGCTGACCGCCACCAGTTGCTGCTTCGATACCGGCCGCAGCGCGAGTTTGTAGGTGATGCTGGTAATGGTGCGGCGCGGATCGGTGGGGTGCGGGCGGGTAGCGGTGCTGGTCCTGCCCAGCCGCCACAGCCCCAGCATGACTACCTGCGTGCCCACCGGGAACGACTGCAGCCACGCCGCATCATCGTGGCCCACGCTGACCTCGACGAACACGCGTTCGTCCATGACGCCGGTGTGCTGGTACTTCGGTGCGCAGTTCAGGAACGTCGTGCTGAATTCCGCACCGGGTTGCGCTGGCCGGTGCGAACGCACGGTGCCCGACAGCGCCAGCGGAATCTCATTGCTGGCCGCGTCCACCCGTTCCCAGGCCGCATCGTAGTGATCCAGTGCGTAGAAGAACGCATCCCACGCTACCCGCTTCTTGCCCAGCCGCAGCACCACGCGGGCGTCCAGCAGCGCGTCGTCGTCGCACATCGCGCGCAGCACCAGCAGCGCGTTGACGGTGCGCAGGTGGGCCTCCAGCGCCGGCCCGCCGCCCCGCTTCAGATCCTGGTGCAGCGGCAGCAGGCGCAGTTCAACGCGACCGTCCTCCAGCCGATGCAGCAGCGCCGGGTCGAGGGCGCTGGCGAGCAGCGCATCCAGGCGGCCGGGCACGTTGTAGCGGCAGGTCGGCGCATGCTCGGCGTCCTTGTCCAGCTGGATGCCGGCGGGAATCGTGACGGGCAGTCGATCAGCACCGGTGCGGGTGTGCTCGGGCACGAAGCGGACCTGCGCGGTGCAGCCTTCGCCGTCGCAGAACAGCGCAGGCAGCGTCTGCGCGGCGTCCACCCGCTGCTGCAGGCCGGCGATGCCATGCGCGGTGCCATGCGACCCGACGGCGGTGTACATCGTGATTGCGCGACTCATCTGGAACCAACTGCACCAACCGGGGCCCTACATGGTAGCGGTATTGGCCGCCCAGGCCGCGCGCATCGCCCATCCACCGCCGGTGCCGTCCGTTGTCGGGGCGTGTGATCCTCCGGCGGTGCCGGCCGCTGGCCGGACTTGCGATCATCGGTGGCGTCGGCCGGTGGCCGGGCGTGTGATCCTCCGGCGGTGCCGGCCGCTGCCCGGACTTGCGATCCTCCGGAGGTGCCGGCCATTGTCCGGGGGTGTGATCCTCCGGTAGTGGCGGGGGGGCGGGGGGGGCCCCCCCCCCCGGCCCCCCCCCCCCCCCGCCCCCGCCACTACCGCCGGGCCGCAACGCGGTCCGTCAGCGCGGCACGGCCTGCAGCGCACGCACCACATCGGACTCCGCGAAGCCGCAATGCCCCTCCCCGGCGCGCGGCAACACGGTGGGTGGGGGCGTGGCGCCGGCACGGGCGGCCAGCGCGGTGTACACCCCTTCAAAGCGCGGGCTGATGGTGGGGTCATCGCGGTTGTACTGGATCACCAGCGGGCGCTGCAGCGCGCCACGCAACCCCAGCTGGCGGCGCAGGCTTGCCTGTGCGGCGGGGTCGGCATCCACCCGGCGGACGCTGGCGTTGAACGCGGCGTCGTCGCCGAACCCTGCATATGCGGCGTCGCGGTTGCCCACCGGAACGCCGCCGCTGCGCCGGACCAGGTCGTGCCAGATCAGCGCGTGCAGGCTGATGGTGCCAGCCAACTGCTCGGCCGGCACCTGCAGGCGCGTGGCCAACGTGGCGGCCAGCGCCGGCCGCGACTGCACCGCGGCATCGATCGCCGGGTACAGCGCCTGCTGCGCCAGCGTGCCTGCGGGGGTCGAGACCAGCCCGTCCGCCGGCAGCCCCGGGGCCGACGGGAACAGCGTGTCGAACGCGACCAGCGTGGTCAGCATTTCGCGGGCCAGCACCTCCCCGGGCAGGTTGGCCCCGCACAGCGACACACCGCCGGCATAGTGCTGCGGGTAGCGTTCCAGCGTGGCAATGGCCACCGCGCCGCCCATCGAAAAGCCCAGTACCCAACTGCGCCGCGTGCGCGGGTGCGCAGCCAGGAACTGCTGGCGCAGGCGTTCGGTGTCGGCAATGGCGTCGCTTACCGCCCAGCCCTGGCTGGCGTAACCGCTCTGCGCCACCGCGTAGCCGGCCTTCAACAGGGCGGCGGTGGCATCGTTGGCCGGCCACACCGCCTCGCGCGGGGTGCCTGCCGGCTCGAAGCCATGCGCGAGCATCACCAGTTCCCCGTTCCAGCGCGTCGGCAGGTCGATGCGCCAGGGCGCCCCCTGCAGCTGCCCCGTCTGCGGGGGCGGTGGTGCGTCGCCCGTACGGGCCTGCACCTGGCCGGACAGCGCGGTGGCCAAGGCAATCGAAAGAGCCAGCAAGCGGGATCTGCGCATCGCGGTCGTCCTGGTGGGCAAGGCAGTCTGGACGGAGCATAACCGCACGGCAGGAAGCGAGACCACGGTGACAGGGAGGTCACCGTGCGCGCAGACCGGGCGACCACCCCTACTGCGGGCGAAGCGGCACCGCAATCGGCGGCGTTCCGTTCCACCGACCTGTCCGCTGCCTCCCTTGCCGAGCGCACCCGCATGAACGCGGCGCAGTCGAACATCCAGGGGCAGCCGAACGCCAGCATCGAGCGCAAGTACGCACCGGCGCGTGCGGCAGGCGACACCGCACCCCGGAGCCCGTGATGGAGCAGGGTGCCGGGCACGCGGCCTTGCTGCGCCGTGTGTCCGGCCGGCGGTCAATCAGCGCGTGGCGTGCGCCATCGGCTGGCGCGGCTTGTACTGGCAGCGCGGGTAGCCCGAGCACGACTGGAAGCTGCCGTAGGCACCATTGCGCTGCACGATCACCCCGCCATCGCAGGCCGGACAGGGCTGTTCCTGGATGGTTTTGCCGTCGAGCGAGGTCACCTGCACCGCGCCGTCCTGCACCAGTTCGGTGAGGAACGCCGAGCGCCGGCCACGCACGCTGAACAGCGCCACGGTGCGCCGTGCGCGGGTCAGTGCCACGTAGAACAGGCGGCGCTCCTCGCCCAGCGGCCAGCTGTCGGCGTGGGGCATGGCCAGCGTCAGCACCGGGTCGTCGGCGCGGGTGTTGGGGAAGCTGCGCTCCAGCATGGCCGGCAGGATCACCACGTCCGCCTCGGCACCCTTGGCCCGGTGCGCGGTCAAAAAGCGCACCTCCAGCTGCTGGCCGAAGCGCGCCTGCCAATCCGGCGGTACGAACGCGCGGTCGGCGTTGTACCGGCCCAGCACGAACACCGACAGCTTGCCGCTGCGGCCCGGTGCGCGCTCGCCACTGAGCAGCTGGCGTTGCAGCTGCTGCAGATACTGGCCCACGGCATCGCACAGCTGGTCGCGGCGGGCCACCTGGAAGGCCTGCAGCGCCGGCCCCTGCGCGGCGGTCTGCGAGCGCACCTGCTTGCGTATCTGCGCCGGGTTCCTGCTGATGAAGCGGCTGGACACGTCGCACAGCGCCTGCGGGCAGCGGAAGGTCTGCTCAAGCTTCAGCACCTGGCCGTGCCCGAACCAGTCCACGAAACCGGTCATCACCGACACATCGGCGCCGGCGAACCGGTTGATCGACTGCCAGTCGTCGCCCACCGCGAACAGGTGCCGGCCCGGCGCCTGCACCAGCGCGCGGCACAGGCGCGCACGGGCGCGCGACGCGTCCTGGAATTCATCGGCCATCACCAACTGGTAGGGCGATGTGTAGCGGCCCTGCTCAAGCAGCTCGGCGGCCTGGTTGAGCATGTCCTCGAAGTCGATCGCGTGCTCGGCGGCCAGCGCGTCGTCCCAGCCCTGCAGGATCGGCGCGGCCAGCGCCAGGAACAGGCGGTGGCGGTGCTTGAACTGGTCCTCGGGCATCGCACGCAGGCGCTGCGCCATGTCCTCCATGGTCAGCCCGTTGCTCTTTGCGTGGCTGATGAAGGTGCGCACCAGCGCGATCAGTTCGGCGTCGGGCATGGGCCGCGCGCCGCTCTCGGGCAGCACGCGGTCGGGGTTGGGATCCAGCAGCACCCCGTGCCCGGCCAGCGCCTGGCCGAGCAGGTCGAACAGCGCGCCGCTGCGCAGTGCGGCCGAACCGGTGTGAAGCGTGTCGGCGCGGTCGCGCGCGGCGGCTGCCGGCGCGCTGCTGTGGTGTTCGTGCCGCAGTGGGGTGCCGGTGTAGTGGAAGCTCGCGGCGCCGGCCACAGGGCGATCGGTGGCGGGGTCGAAGTGGTCGCCGCGTTCGTAGCGGTAGTCCACCCCGTTGTAGAACAGCCAGTCGGCCACCAGACAGGCCTCGATGTCCTGCACGCGCTCGCCGTTGAGGGTGTGCACGTAGCCGCGTCCATCGGCCTCCCAGCCATCGGCAACGGGCGCGCTGCCCTGCGTGACCAGATCGCGCCCGAACACCAGCCGGAACAGGTCCCACTGGGTCCGGAAGGCATGCGAGCGGTCCTTGAGCTGGTCCACCAGCTCGGCCAGCCGCTCCAGCCCCTGGCCGGCGTCCACCGCCCAGTCGGGCACCGTCGGGAACCGCCCGGTGGCCTGGCCGATGATCTGCCGGCCCAGCGCGTGGAAGGTGCGCGCCTGCACGCCATCGCCGTCCAGTCCCAGCCGTTGGAAGGCCTGGTCGGCCCGCTGCTGCAGCTCGCTGGCGGCGTCCTTGTTGAAGGCCAGCATCACGATCTGCTCGGCGGCCACCAGCCCACGGTCCACCGCATAGGCGGCCTTGGCCACCATCGTGGCGGTCTTGCCCGAGCCGGCGGCGGCCACCACCAGCACGCGGCTGTCGAAGCACAGCACCGCCTGCAGCTGCTCGTCGGTGAGCGGGCGCTGTTCCACGCGGTCCAGCAGCGAGGCCGCCGCCGCGCGTTCGCGCTGCATGTGCGCCGCGTTGCGGGCCTTCCAGGCGGCCGGCCAGTCGCTGCACCAGCGGTTGAGGTCGTCTTCGATCCGCGATGCGTCGCCGGGCAACTGGCTGCGCAGGTCCGGATCATCGAACACTGCCCACAACCCCTCGTCATCCAGCGCCAGCACCGGGCGCCGCTGTAGCAGCGCGTGTTGGTGTTCGGTGGTGAACCAGCGATGCTGGCGGTCGGCCTGCGCCAAGGCGGCATCGGCCTCGTCGAGCCAGTCGCCAATGCACACCAGCGCGTCGCGCATGGCCTGCACCGGGTGCTCGGCGGCATCGGGGTCCAGGCGCTGCGCAAGCGCAGCCTGCAGTGGGCCAAGCTGCGCGTTGGGCAGCCCGTCCACCTGCACCGTGGCATCGTCGGCAAACAGGGTCAGCCCGGTCCAGAACAGACCGCGCTTGAACGCTATCGACGTGGCACGCAGCGGCGCCCGGTGCAGGTGCCCGTCAACCTCCAGCGTGATCTGCGATACGCCCAACTGCAGCCGCCATGCCGGCGAGTGCGTGATCCGCTGGCCCTGCGGCGAGGGCCCCCAATACTGCGTCATTCCGCCAACGCCTCAACCCACTACGCGAAGCAGCAGACCATACCCGATCAGCACCACCAACAGCAGCGGCAGGGTGGCCAGCGAGGCGATCGACCAGCGCAACGCCTTGCGCGATGCAGCGGTGGCCAGCGCCATGTTGCCGGCCAGCCGATGCGACGCCACGCGGTTGGCGTGGAGCGTGGCCACGATGCCAAACGGCAGGAAGCCGCAGACGATGCTGATCACCGCCAGCGCCATGTAGTCCTTGGGCGCGTCGGCGGGTGGGGAAGGCATGCGCATTGCAGCATCCAGGTCCGAAGGGCCCGGGAGTTTACCCGCGCCCCGGGCCATTGCGCAGCCCGGCGCTCAGCCCTCGCAGGCCACCGCGCTGCGCGAGCGCCGGTCCACCAGCACTGCAACGCCCCACAGCAGCAGGCCACCCAGCGCCGTTGCGGCACCGACGTAACCGGTGGTGGCAGGGCTGAAACCGGCGCCGATGGCCATGCCACCGAACCACGGGCCCAGTGCATTGGCGGTGTTGAACGCGGCATGGTTGGACGCGGCCGCCAGCGTCTGCGCTTCGCCGGCCACGTCCATCAGGCGGGTCTGCAGCACCGCGGCCAGGGCGCCCATGGTGCCCACGGCGATGATCATCGGGAAAATGGTCCATACCGACTGCGCCGCCAACGGGTAGGCCAGCAGCACCACGATCGACCACACCAGTACCAGCGCCGCGGCACGGAAGTGGAAGCGGTCCACCAGCCAGCCACCGGCAACGTTGCCGATGATCGCGCCGATGCCGAAGATGCCCACCGCCAGCGGCATCCAGGATTCGGCCAGGCCGGTTACCTGGACCAGCGTCGGCGCCAGGTAGGTGAACACGCAGAACATGCCGGCAAAGCCCACCGAACCGATCGCCAGTGCCAGCCACACCTGGGTGCGGTTGAACGCGCGCAGTTCGCGCATCGGCGAGGTACGCACTTCATCGGGGTCGGGCAGCAGGTAGCGCGCGATCATCACCACGGTGGCGATGGCCAGCACGCTGACCAGCGCGAAGGCGGTGCGCCAGCTGAACTGCTGGCCCAGCCAGGTGGTGAGCGGGTTGCCCACCAGGATCGCCACCGACAGGCCCAGCAACACCTTGGACATCGCCGCGCCACGCTGCGCCGGCGGGCTGATGGCCGCGGCCACCAGCATCGCCACGCCGAAGTAGGCGCCGTGCGGCAGGCCGGCCACGAAGCGGGCCACCAGCATGGTGCTGTAGTTGGGGGCCAGCGCGCTGGCCAGGTTGCCCACCGCATAGAAGCCCATCAGCCCCAGCAGTAGCGTGCGCCGGGCATAGCCGGCGCCGGCGAAGGCCAGCACCGGTGCGCCCACCACTACGCCGATGGCGTAGGCACTGATCAGGTGGCCCACCTGGGTTTCGCTGATCGACAGGCCGCGGCTGATCTCCAGCATCAGGCCCATGCTGGCGAACTCACTGGTGCCGATGGCGAACCCACCCAGCGACAGGGCCAGCAGGATGAAGGTGCGCTCGCGCGGGGACAGGCGCGCCGCCAGGGGGGCAATCGAAAGGCTCATGCGGGTGCGTTGGCAGGTGCGTTGCAACGGGGAGCCAGGCATTGTACTGCTGCGGCGCAGCAATACCCCCGTTCTGATGGGCCGCCGGGTAGGATGCTGTGATGCGCCGCGGGGCAGTGCGCACGCTCGGGACAAAAATGTGAGGCGACGCACGTGCTGTCTCGCTGGATCGTGCGACAATTTATTTCCCTGTACCCCCGATGTGGCGGGTGCGACTGCACGGGGCCCAGGCCGCCCCATCGAGGAACGCAATGCACACAGGCTCTGGCTTCCCCAGCGTGGTCGGCTTTGACCTGCCTGGCCTGCAGGACGGGCCCGCCCCGTCGCGGGTGATCGTCAGTGCGTTGCTCGACACCACGCCGGGCGATGACTGGATGCGGGTCCTGGATCGCATGGCCTGGCCTGCACTGCGGCTGGACCACGGGGTCGAACAGCTGCGCCTGGTCGGGCAGGGCATCCACTTCGTCGGGGATATCCGGGATGGGCGCGGGTTGTCGGCCGCCGTGCGCGAGCTGTTCGACCTGGTAACGTCCAAGGTGCTGTCGGCGCGCATGGCCGCGCTGGAGCATCCAGCGGACGACCTGGCACTGGCCGCCCCGCCGTCGGCGCCCCTGCTGGTCTCGCATGATCCGCGCATCGCCGATGTCGCCGCATTGTTGGCATTGCCCGCACTGCCGGCCCTGCTGGAACTGGCCAGCCGCCTGACCGGGATGCGCTTTGTCGCGGTCGCGCGGGTCACCGCCGAGCGCTGGACGGCGTGCGCCGTGCACGACCTGCTGGGCTTCGGGCTGCAACCGGGGCAGGACCTGGTGCTGGAAACCACCATCTGCGACGAGATCCGCCAGCACCGCCAGACGGTGCAGTTCGACCACGCCAGTGCCGACCCGGTGTTCGCCACCCATCCCACGCCGGCGATGTACGGCTTCGAAAGCTACCTGTCGGTGCCGATGTTCCGGCGCGACGGCAGCCTGTTCGGCACGCTGTGCGCGTTGGACCCCCACCCCTCGCAGCTGGACGCGGTGAGCGTGCAGTGTTTTGAAGTGCTGGCGGCATGGATCGGCGCCCAGCTGGAGCTGGAAGATGCGCAGGGCAGCATCGACGTGCAGGCGCCACAGACGGTGCGTGCCGCGTTGGCGGCGGTCGCCGAACAGGCCGCGCGTATTGCTGCGAGCGCGCCGCCAACGTCAGCGTTGCATGACACCGCCCAGCGCATCGAAGCGTTGAGTCGGCTGGAGCGCTGAGGCCACTGGCGCAGGTGCCGGGGCACTGCGGCGTACGTCGACGGCCCCCGGCGTTCAGTCCTTGAATCGCACCGAGCGGGCGATCGCCTCGACCGCGTCGTACGTCTTGGCGTCGCTGTCGGGTGGAAACATCGCTACCAGGCGCACATAGCGACGTCCCGGCCACAGCGCCAGATAGTGCACGTACCGACCACCGTCAGGCAGGCTGCCGGTCACCCGCTCGCCTTCGATACCGCCAAAGGCCACCGCTTGCCGCGCCAGGGGCGTGCCCTGCTGGATCTCGCGGGTGCCGCCGATCAACACCCGTGACAGTCTGGCCAGATCATCCGAGCCGACGGGCAGGGACAACTGCGAGCCGATGATCACCCGCGGCTGACGTCCGTCAGGGTCCACATCGCGTTCGCCCGCCATCATCAGCATGCCGGCGCCGGCCAGCGTGTCGATCACCCGGAAGGGTGGCTGCGCAGTGGCATGGAAGGGCAGGGCCGCCAGCGCTTCATCCAGGCTGGCGGGGCTGCCCAGCGTCACCGACGACAGCGCTGCCAACGCAGCGGGCTGTGCCAGGGCATGCGCCGCGGGCGCCTGTATGGTCACCAGTACGGTGCGGTGGCCCTGATACAGCGCGACCCATTTGTCGAATACACGTCCATGCGCAGCCTGACGACCGACCGCAACCGGCACCGCGATGCCGTCGGCGACGATGGAGTGCAGGCGATCGACCTCCACCCCTTGGGTGGCAAAGTGCTGGCGTGCACTGGGCAGATCGTTGAACAGCGTAGCAATGACCGGCGCGCTGTCGGCCGGCAGTTCGGCTACCAGGATGCTGGCCTGGCCATCGGCAGTGACGAACCCGGCGAAGTTGGGGGCAGGCAGAAAGCCGACCGGTGGCGCCATGCGGACCAGCGAGCCGGGTACCTGTTGAACCGGTGGCGCGGGGGGCGCCTTGCATCCGACCAGCAACGGGAGCAGGCAGCATGTGGCGGCACGCAGAGCGCGGCGAAGAAACGCAAGCATCGGAAGCCTCATTGCAGAAGTGCCGGCGTCGGCGAGTCCGCCGACGGGCGTTCAAGGCACCGGTGTGATCGCGTCACCGCCGATGGTCGAAGCCGGCCATGCTCGGATCCATTGCGGGCCGCTGCAATACAACTTCTTTCAAATGCGGGTGCCGTTGGGCTCAGCTCTCGACGTCGACCCGGGCAAAGCGCGGGCGGCGCACGCCGTCCACCTCCACCTGCGCGCAGAACATCGCGAACGGGCGCACCCACAGCCCCACGTCTGAATCGCGCGGGCGGTACAGCACCAGCGGCTCCAGGGTTTCGCTGTGGCGCACCACGCCCAGCACGTCGTAGTTGCCGCCCTTGAAATGGCGATAGTGGCCAAGTGGCAGGCTGGGCAGGGGTTCAAGGTCGGACATGGTGGCGTGGGCAGGTAAACCGAGGGCCGCGAAGTATCGCACTGGCGCGGTGTGGCGAGGCGGGTGCGCTGCCTGCCCTGTGCTGCTGCCCGATCACGGCCCAACGCGTAGAATGGCCGCATTGCCGTTGTCGGCCGCCTTGGATCCGCGCGCCCATGCCGCCAGCCTCCCTGTCCAGGAAATCCCCGTTGCTTGCCGCCGAAGCGCATGCGGAGGGCTTCGTGCAGGTGCGCGAAGCACGCCGCTCGGAGCTGGTGGAAGATTACGTGGAGCTCATCGCCGACCTGATTGCTGACGGCCGCGAGGCGCGCCAGGTGGATATCGCCACTCGCCTGGGCGTGGCGCAGCCGACCGTGGCCAAGGCGCTGAAGCGTCTGGTCAAGGAGGGCTGGGCGGTGCAGCGGCCGTATCGGGGCGTGTTCCTGACCCCGGCGGGCGAGGCGCTGGCGGTGGAGATGCGCGCGCGGCACCAGACCGTGGAGAAGTTTCTGCTGGCGCTGGGCGTGGACGCCGATTCGGCGCGACGCGACGCCGAAGGCATCGAGCACCATGTGAGCGAAGCGACCCTGGCCGCGTTCGAGGCGTTCGTGCGCAAGGCCAACGGCCATGGTTGAGTACCTGCCTGCGCCGCCGCCGCTGGGCGTGCCGGTGCACGACCAGGACGAACACTGGATGCGCCACGCGCTGGCCCTGGCCGAGCGTGCCGAGCGCGAGTTCAACGAGATTCCGGTAGGTGCGCTGCTGGTTGGCGCCGACGGCCAGCTGCTGGGCGAAGGCTGGAACCTCAACATCGCCGACCACGATCCCAGCGCGCATGCCGAGATCGTGGCGATGCGCAGGGCGGGCCGGGCGATCGGCAATCACCGGCTGGTGGGCAGCACGCTGTACGTGACGTTGGAGCCCTGCGCGATGTGCGCCATGGCGATCGTGCATGCGCGCGTGGCCCGCGTGGTCTACGCCGCCAGCGATCCCAAGACCGGCGCCTGCGGCAGCGTGTTCGACCTGCTGGGCGATGCGCGCCACAACCACCGGGTCGAGATCCATGGCGGCGTGCTGGCCAAGGATGCCAGCACCCGGCTGACCAACTACTTCCGCGCCAAGCGCGGCAAGCTGCCGCTGCTGCTGGAATAACCGGCACGCTCCACGACGGGGCGACGACGCCGGGGCGGTATCATATCGGCCATTCTCATCCCGGTCGGCGCTGCGGTGCCGTCCCTTGCACAAGGCGTAGACATGGCTGACAACGGCGCAGAAGGCGAACGACTGATCTGGATCGACCTGGAAATGACCGGTCTGGATACCGACAACGACGCGATCATCGAGATCGCCACCGTGGTCACCGATGCGCAGTTGAACGTTCTTGCCGAAGGCCCCGAGTTCGCCATCCACCATCCGGTCGAGCGCCTGGAAGCGATGGACGAATGGAACCGCACCCAGCATCGCCGTTCCGGCCTGTGGCAGCGCGTGGTCGACAGCCAGGTCACCCTGGGCCAGGCCGAAGCGCAGACGGTGAATTTCCTGGCGCAGTGGATCAAGGCCGGTGCCTCGCCGATGTGCGGCAACTCGATCTGCCAGGACCGCCGGTTCCTGCACCGCGAAATGCCGCGCCTGGAGAAGTACTTCCACTACCGCAACCTGGACGTGTCCACGGTGAAGGAACTGGCCAAGCGCTGGGCGCCGAGCGTGGCGGCCGGGTTGACCAAGACCGCCAGCCATACCGCGCTCAGCGACGTGCACGACTCGATCGCCGAACTGCGCCACTACCGCCAGTTCATGGGCGCGCTGTCGGGCCTGCCGGGCTGACCGCAGCGCCCCGACGCGGGGCGCACATTCCGTTCAACCGTCCGGCGCTATGATCCGGGCCATGAACGCCATCTCCCGCATGCCACCCCCGCTGGACACGCAGATCCTGCCCACCTCGCAGGACTGGGCCGACCTGCAGCGTGCCGTCACGCTGCTGGAGTCGCCCACGATCACCGCCAAGATGGCCAACCTGATCGGCTCGCCGCTGGAATTCGCGGTAAAGAAGCTGCCGACCGTGGTGTCCAAGCGGATCCACGGGGCGGTCGAGGCCGCCCTGTTCAAATCCGCCCAGGCGGCGCTGTGGAGCATGGACAACACGCCCGGCAAGGCGGCGTCCACGCGCTGGCACAAGCTGGCGGCTGCCACCAGCGGCGCGGTCGGCGGGGCGTTCGGCTTCACCTCGCTGTTCATCGAACTGCCGGTCTCCACCACCATCATGATGCGCTCGGTGGCCGACGTGGCGCGCAGCGAAGGCTTCGACCTGCGCGAGCTCAGCACCCGGCACGCCTGCCTGGAGGTGTTCGCGCTGGGCGGCAATGCCCCCGGCGACGACGCCAGCGAGACCGGCTACTACATCACCCGTGGCTTCACCGCCGAAGTCATGCGGCACCTGTCGGCCGAACTGGCCGGGCGCGCCGCCAGCGGGGGTGGGGTGATGATCGGCCTGACCCCGAAAGAGGCCGGCAAGTGGCTGGCCAAGATCGTGGAAAAGGTGGCCGCGCGCTTTGGCGTGGTGGTCACCGAGAAGTTCGCCGCGCAGGCGGTGCCGATCATCGGCGCGGTCACCGGCGCGACGCTCAACACCATGTTCACCGACTACTACCAGGACATGGCACGCGGCCACTTCATCGTGCGCCGGCTGGAGCGCACCTACGGCTATGAAACAGTGCGTGCGGCCTATTCGATGCTGGCCGGCCAGCGCGACTGAGCCCGCCGCGGCGGGGCACGGCGGGATCGTTGCGCTGGGGTCACAACTGTTTTGCCGTGGTCGCGCTGTTGCCGCTGCCTGCCAGCCCCCATCCTTCGGGCAGACCTGTTCCGAAGGATGATTGTCCATGTTGTTCACCCCCTACCGCCTGGGCACGCTGACGCTGCCCAACCGTATCGTGATGCCGCCGATGACCCGCTCGCGCGCGGCCGACGGCAACGTCGCCACCCCGTTGATGGCCGACTACTACGCGCAGCGCGCCTCGGCCGGCCTGATCGTCAGCGAAGGCACCCAGATCAGCCAGCAGGGCCAGGGCTACGCCCGGACCCCGGGCATCCACGACGACGCACAGATCGCCGGCTGGCGCGGCGTGACCGATGCCGTGCACGCTGCCGGCGGCCGCATCGTGGCCCAGCTCTGGCACGTCGGCCGCGTCTCGCATACCGCACTGCAGCCTGAGGGCGGCGCGCCGGTGTCCTCGTCGGCGTTGAAGGCCGAGGGCGTCAAGGTATTCGTCGATCCGCAGGGCAGGGGTCCCCAGGGCGGGGTGGGCGAGATGGTGCAGCACTCGATGCCGCGCGCGCTGGCGATCGAGGAAATTCCCGGCATCGTGCGCGACTACGCGCAGGCCGCGCGCAACGCGATCGCCGCCGGGTTCGATGGCATCGAACTGCACGGCGCCAACGGCTACCTGATCAACCAGTTCATCGACTCGCAGGCCAACCAGCGCACCGACGCCTACGGTGGGTCGCTGCAGAACCGCCTGCGGTTCCTGCGCGAGGTGGTCGAGGCGGTGGCCGAGGAGATCGGCGCCGAGCGCGTCGGCGTGCGCCTGGCCCCGCTGACCACGCTGCAGGGCGCGGTGGACGACACCCCGCAGGCAACCTACCTGGCGGCCGCGCACCTGCTGGACAGCATCGGCGTGGGCTACCTGCATATCGCCGAAGCCGACTGGGACGATGCACCTGTGATGCCGGTGGCATTCAAGGAAGCGCTGCGCATGCTCTACCGGGGCACCTTGATCTACGCCGGCAAGTACACCGTTGACCGTGCCGAAGAGGCGCTGACCAAGGGCTGGGCCGACCTCATCGCCTTCGGCCGACCGTTCATCGCCAACCCCGACCTGCCCGAGCGCCTGCGCCAGGGCCTGCCACTGAACGCCCCGGACAAGGCCACCTTCTTCGGCGGCGGCGCGGAAGGATTCACCGACTACCCGGTAGCAGAAACCGCCGAGGCCTGAACGCGCATGGGGGGGAGAGCTGACCGGCGGGTAGAGCTGACCGTTGGTCAGCTGCCCTCCGATCCGCCCACGATCCATGACGGGTAGAGCTGACCGTTGGTCAGCTGCCCTCCAGTCCGCCCACGCTCCATGGCGGGTAGAGCTGACCGTTGGTCAGCTGCCTCCGATCGGACACCGTGCATACCAGCAGCATCCGCTGCGCAATTGCGGCAGCCGACCAACGGTCGGCTCTACCCGGGACGTGTCCACGGGGCTCGGCGGGTGCGTCGCAGTCGACCAACGGTCGGGTCCACCCGGGACGCGTCCACGGGGTTCGGCGGGTGTGTCGCAGCCGACCAACGGTCGGCTCTACCCGCGACGTGTCCATGGGGTTCGGCGGGTGCTTCGCAGCCGACCAACGGTCGGCTCTACCCGGGCGGGAGGTCTTCGGTGGGCCACCTGCACCACGAGAACGGATACTCGCCGATCGCGTCCGCCAGACCGGCACGGACCGGGTTGGCGAGGATGTAGGTGGCTTGGCGTCGCAGGTCTTCGTCCTTGCGCAGCGCGTGGTCGAAATAGCCGGGTTGCCAGACAGGCCCGCTGCGGCCTAGGTGCCGATTGATGCGCAGGCTGCTGCGTGACTTGAAGCGTTGCAGGCATGCGCCCAGGGAGCCCTGCCGGAGCTGCATCAGCCAATGCACGTGGTCCGGCATGACCACCCACGCGAGGTTGCAGACCCGGCGTTCGTGTTCCAGGGCGTGCAGCACCTGCATGACGTGCCCGGCGAGGTCGGGCCGGTGGAAGCGGGGCACGCGCGCATGGGTGATGGTCGTCAGCGCGTATACGATCCCGATGCACGACTGGCGGCCCTAGTGGAGGCGTGGGCTTGGCATGCCTGCAAGGGTGCCCGTTGGTGCATGGGGCGGATATCAGATGATGTCGCGCTGGGGTGTGGGGTGTGGGGTGATGGGGTGGTGCAGCCGAAGCACCTCAGGAACCTGAGCGGCCGACGGGTCGGTGCCGGGCGCACAAAACAAAACCCCGCTTGCGCGGGGTTCTGTTTGCTACCGGTCTGGCTGGATCAGCCCTTGGCTTTCAGCTTGGCCAGGCGCAGCCAGGTGTCGACCACGGTGTCCGGGTTCAGCGACACCGACTCGATGCCTTCCTGCATCAGCCATTCGGCCAGGTCCGGGTGATCGGACGGGCCCTGCCCGCAGATGCCCACGTACTTGCCCTTGGCCCGTGCGGACTTGATCGCCATCGACAGCAGCTTCTTCACCGCCGGGTTCCGCTCGTCGAACAGGTGCGCCACGATCGACGAATCGCGGTCCAGGCCCAGGGTCAGCTGGGTCAGGTCGTTGGAGCCGATCGAGAAGCCGTCGAAGATCTCCAGGAACTCATCGGCGAGCAGTGCGTTGGACGGCACTTCGCACATCATGATGATCTTCAGGCCGTTCTCGCCCTGCTTGAGGCCATTCTGCTCCAGCACCTCGACGACCTTGCGGCCTTCTTCCAGGGTGCGCACGAACGGAATCATGACCCACAGGTTGTCCAGGCCCATTTCGTTGCGCACGCGCAGCACGGCCTGGCATTCCAGCGCGAAGGCAGCCGAGAAGCTCGGGTCGACGTAACGGCTGGCGCCGCGGAAGCCGATCATCGGGTTCTCTTCGTGCGGCTCGTAGTTGCTGCCACCGATCAGGTTGGCGTACTCGTTGGACTTGAAGTCCGACAGGCGCACGATCACCGGGTTCGGCGCAACCGATGCGGTCAGCGTGGCGATGCCTTCGGCCAGGCGGCCCACATAGAAGCTCACTGGATCGGCGTAACCGGCGATCTTCTCGTCGATCTTCTTCTTGGTCGCCGCGTCCTGGCGGTCGTACTCCAGCAGCGCGTTGGGATGGATGCCGATGTGGCTGGCAATGATCATCTCCAGGCGGGCCAGGCCGATGCCGGCGTTCGGCAGCTGGCCGAAGTCGAAGGCACGTTCCGGGTTGGCCACGTTCATCATGATCTTCAGCGGCGCCGGCGGCATGTTGCCCAGGTCCGTGGTGGTGCGCTCGAACTCGAGGATGCCGTCGTAGATGAAGCCGGTATCGCCCTCGGCGCAGCTCACGGTAACCTGCTGGCCGTCTTCGATCAGCTGGGTGGCGTTGCCCGAGCCGACCACGGCCGGCACGCCCAGCTCACGGGCGATGATGGCCGCGTGGCAGGTGCGGCCGCCGCGGTTGGTCACGATGGCCGAGGCACGCTTCATCACCGGCTCCCAATCGGGGTCGGTCATGTCGGCAATCAGCACGTCGCCGGGCTGCACGCGGGCCATGTCGTCCAGCGACTTCACCACGCGGGCGGTACCGGCACCGATCTTGGCGCCCACGGCGCGGCCTTCGGCCAGCACCTTGCCGTCCTTCTGGCTCAGCGCGAAACGTTCGATCTGGGTGGCATGGCCACGCGACTTCACCGTTTCCGGGCGCGCCTGCACGATGAACAGCTTGCCGCTCACGCCGTCCTTGGCCCACTCGATATCCATCGGGCGGCCGTAATGCTTTTCGATGACCAGCGCCTGCTTGGACAGTTCCTGCACGTCCTCGTCGCTGATCGAGAAGACGTTGCGCTGCTCGGCCGGAGTGTCTTCGATGCGCACGCGCTCACCGGGGACATCCGAATACACCATGCGGATCGCCTTGCTGCCCAGCGAACGGCGCAGGATCGCCGGCTTGCCGGCGCTCAGGGTGGGCTTGTAGACGTAGAACTCGTCGGGGTTGACCGCACCCTGCACGACCATTTCGCCCAGGCCGAACGAGGAGGTGACAAACACCACGTCGCGGAAGCCGGACTCGGTGTCCAGGGTGAACAGCACGCCGGACGAACCCACGCCCGAACGCACCATCAGCTGCACGCCCGAGGACAGGAACACGTCCTCGTGCTTGAACCCGTGGTGGACGCGGTAGGCGATGGCGCGGTCGTTGTACAGCGAGGCGAACACTTCCTTGACCTTCAGCACGACATCGTCGGCGCCGGTGACATTGAGGAAGGTTTCCTGCTGGCCGGCGAAGGAGGCATCGGGCAGGTCTTCGGCGGTCGCCGAGGAGCGTACCGCGACAGCCACGTCGCCGCCGCCGTTCTCGTCGCACAGCTTCTTGTAGGCGCTGCGGATGTCCTGGTCCAGCTGCGGCTGCAGCGGGGCGTCGATGACCCAGCCGCGGATTTCCTTGCCCGCTACGGTGAGCGCGGCGACATCTTCCACGTCCAGCGTGGCCAGCTTGTCGAAGATGCGCTTGGACAGATCGTTGTGCGCGATGAAGTCCTTGAAGGCTTCAGCGGTGGTTGCATAACCGCCGGGGACAGACACCCCCAGGCCGGCAAGATTGCCGATCATTTCGCCCAGCGACGAATTCTTGCCGCCTACGCGGGCCAGATCGGCCAAGCGCAGTTCGTGCAACCACAGGATATTCTCGTTCAAGCGCGATGCTCCGTTTGGCCATCGCCCGAGGCGGGCTTGGATGGCCACGTCCGTAGGAAGAAGCCGATATGATGCCGGGCAGACCGCTGTCGGCACAAGCTTGTATCGACAGCCTTTTTAAGCTTCGTAGGGGGTAAAAGCCGTATGTCGACGATCCGTCCGGTGTTCTACGTGTCCGATGGAACCGGTATCACCGCTGAAACCATTGGGCATAGCCTGCTGACCCAGTTCTCCGGGTTCAGCTTCATTACCGACCGGATGTCGTTCATCGATGATCCGGAAAAGGCCCGCGAAGCGTGTGAAAGGATCCGTGCAGCCGGGGAGCGCTACCAGGTCCGGCCCATCGTGGTCAGTTCCTGCGTGGACAGCGGGCTGAGCATCATCCTGGCCGAAAGCGGCGGGTTGATGCTGGACGTGTTCGCCCCCTTCATCGAGCCGCTGGAGCGCGAGCTGGCGGTCAACCGCCACTCCCGGGTGGGCCAGGCGCACGGCATGGTGGACTTCGAGACCTACCACCGGCGCATCAACGCGATGAACTTCGCGCTGACCCACGATGACGGCATTGCCATCAACTACGACGACGCCGACGTGATCCTGGTGGCGGTGTCGCGGGCGGGCAAGACCCCCACCTGCATCTACCTGGCCCTGCATTACGGGGTGCGCGCGGCCAATTACCCGCTCACCGACGAAGACCTGGAGCAGGACCGCCTGCCGCCCCGGCTGCGCCCGTACCGCAAGAAGCTGTTCGGTCTGACCATCGACCCGGACCGTTTGCAGCAGATCCGCCAGGAGCGCCGCCCGAACTCGCGCTACGCCAACCTGGAGACCTGCAAGCGTGAGGTGGCTGCGGCCGAGACCATGTTCCGCATGGAACGGATCCCGACCCTGAGCACCACGCACACCTCGATCGAGGAGATTTCCAGCAAGGTGCTGACCACCCTGGGGCTGCAGCGCGAACTGTATTGACCGGCGCGCCGCGGGGGGCGTGCCACGACCAACGGTCGCGGCCGACCCCGCACCCCTTTGGCCGGGGCCTGGCCGCCCCCACGTTGGAGGATCAACGTGTAGGATCGACCCCATGGCCCAGGCAACGCCCCGCATCGAACGCATCCCCAGGCTCAGCCGCCTGAGCTGGCTGATGGGCCTGTACGCGGAAAACTACCAGCACCTGGTTCGACTGTTCGCACCCGCAGAGCTGGTGGCCGGCAGCTACGTGTCGTCGGTGGGCGATGGGCTGGACGTCCGCCTGGACGTCATCGAGTGCCACCGCTACACGGTCGAACTGCGCCTGACCTACGACTTCGCCGACCCGGTCACCGGGCAGCCGGATCCGTCGGCCTACGTGCGGCTGTACCGTGACGCGCGCCAGGCCGAGACCACGCACTGTTACGTGGGGCGACGCTGGCAGGACGTGGTGGGCATGTACCCGCCACCGGCGGAATTGATCAGCCACCGCATGCGCATGAACACCTTCCTGGGCAAGTGGCTGGAATACCTGGCCGAGCGCGGCCACGGCGTGGCAACCCTGCGCCGCGACGGCGACGCCCTGCCGGCCCCGGCCGACACCCAGCGCTCCCGCGTGGCCAGCTGAGCCAACCGCGCCGCGCCGATCGCGCATAATCGGGGTTTGTGCCTGTTGAGCCCCTGCCTCATGCCCTATACCCCGATCATGGCCACCCTCGGCTACGTGATTTCGCCCGACGGCACGCAAGCCCTGATGATCCACCGCAACGCGCGTCCGGGCGACCTGCACCTGGGCAAGTACAACGGCTTGGGCGGCAAGATGGAGCGCGACGAAGACGCGGCGGCGTGCATGCGCCGCGAGATCCGCGAGGAAGCCGGCATCGAGTGCGGCACCATGCGCCTGCGCGGCACCATCAGCTGGCCGGGCTTCGGCAAGCAGGGCGAAGACTGGTTCGGGTTCGTGTTCGTGATCGATGATTTCACCGGCACGCCGCTCACCTCCAACCCGGAGGGCACCCTGGAGTGGGTCGACCTGGACAAGCTGGACACGCTGCCCCTGTGGGAGGGTGACCGCAGCTTCCTGCCGCTGGTATTCGGCGACGACCCGCGCGCCTTCCACGGGGTGATGCCCTACCGCGACGGCGCCATGCAGTCCTGGACCTACACCCGCCTGTAACCGCCACCGGTAGTGCCGGCCGCTGGCCGGCAACCCCGTCAACCCCCCGCAATCACCGCCATCACCGCCGCGCCAGCAACAGATGGAAATGCTTCTCCACCTGGCGCCCGTCATTGCTGGTGCCGGTTTCCCGGTGCGCACGCCACCCGCAGACCCGCAGCCCGCTGCTGCGCATGGCCAGCTCCACGTCGGCCAGCTCATGCAGGTGGAACCCATGGGCGGTGAAGGGCAGGGTGCGCATGAACGTCGCGTCGCCGAACGCCACGCACAACCGGCCGCCGGGGCGCAGCACCCGGGCCAGTTCGGCCAGGGCCAGCGCGGGCTGTTCCCAGAAGTACAGGGTGTTCACGGCCAACGCCGCATCGATGCAGCCGTCCTCCAGGTCCAGCGCATGCGCATCGCCCAGGCGCACGCCGGCGCGGTCATGCAGCCCGGCGGCGATCAGGCGGTCCTGCGCGGCATCGACCATGTCCGCCGACACGTCAATGCCCAGATAGCGGCTGCCCGGCGCGCGCAGCAGGTCGGCGGCGAAGGCCGCGTTGCCCGGGCCGATCTCCAGCACCTGTTCGCGCGCGGCGACGGCCAGCAGGGCGATGGCCGCCTGGTTCAGCGCGCCGTTGCTGCGGTTCATGGACTCGGCCACGGCCAGCGCAGGATCCCCATGCGGATGGCGCAACTGGGCGGCAAGATGTTCGGGTGAAAGCACGCAGGCAACTCCTGTCGCAAGGGGCGGGCAGGACGTAGCGGCGGCGAGTCCACTCACCAGCATACCTGCGGACGCAGCACTTCGGGCACTGCCCGGCGCCGGCCGCGGCCCGGGCGGCACCTGTCAACCGGCCCGCGGTGATCAATAAATAACCAGCGTCGCGTCTATTGAGACGGAGTTGTCCACAGGGGGTGTGGATGACTGGTGCGCAAGTTTGTGGATAAGCCATGGCAGCCCCCGCCAGTTCTGGCTGTCAAGATGGGTGGCCAAAAATTCACCGCATGTCGTGGTCCCGTGAAGGCGTCGCCAAGGCGTTGGCCGCGCCGCTCTGTCACGGTTTGGGCTGCTCGCGGTACTCTCTTGCGATTGCCGTCTACAGATCACCCATGAAACGTCACTTCTCGATGCTGCGCGAGTTCCACCTGGCGGACTGGTTCACCCTGGCCAACGCGTTCTGCGGCACCGGCGCGGTGTTTGCCGCCATGCGCTTCCTGCAGGACGGGCAGCGCAGCTACCTGTTGTTCGGCATGGCGTTGATCCCGCTGGCCTTCATCTTCGACGCGCTCGACGGGCGCATCGCGCGCTGGCGCAAGTCCAGCTCGACGCTGGGCCGCGAGCTGGATTCGCTGTCGGACATCATCTCTTTCGGCGTGGCCCCGGCCGCGCTGGCCTACGCCTGCGGCATGCAGGGCGGCTGGGACTGGCTGGTGCTGAGCTATTTCGTGTGCTGCGGGGTCAGTCGCCTGGCGCGCTACAACGTGACCGCCGAGGCGTTGGCCGGCGAGGGCGACAAGGTGCCGTACTTCGAAGGCACGCCCATTCCCACCAGCCTGGCGCTGGTGGTGGTGCTGGCGGTGGCCGCCAGCATGGGCGCGATCGGCCACGACCTGTGGCTGGGCCAGTGGCAGCTGGGCCCGTGGCAGCTGCACCCGATGGTGCTGTTGTTTGCCCTGTCCGGCTCGCTGATGATCAGCAAGACCCTGCGTATTCCCAAGCCATGAACCTGCCCCTGTCATTGCCCCCGATCCTGACCGGCCTGCAGCCCGGAGCGCGCCGATGAGCACGGCCGGCAGCGGCGGCAACGCGGGCGACATCGAAGCCCTGGCACGCCAGTATTTCAGCGCCTGGGGCGATGCCCTGCGGCATGCCGCCGTGCCGCCCGGCGCACAAGGCGCACAAGGCGCACAAGGCGCAGGGCAGGGCAGCTGGCAGCAGGCCATCGACTGGTGGGCGCAGATGATGCCCAATGCCAGCAGCAGCCCGGCCGACGACGCGGTGCACCGCTTCCGCGAACAGGCCGGTGGCTGGTACGGCACCATGCAGCAGGTGGCCGCGCAGTTCGCCGGCCGCGATGCGAGCAGCGCCGATGTGGCCCAGGCCTGGAAGCAGGCCGTGGAAGGGCAGGGCGACGGGCTGCTGCAGTGGATGCTGCAGGGCGCGCGTGGCCACACCCAGGCCGGCGGGCCGGACCTGTTGAAGCTGCTGGAAACCCTGCAGCGCGACCTGGGCCCGTGGCTGCAGAGCCCGGCCTTCGGCCCCGGCCGCGAGCACCAGGCCCGCTGGCAGGCGCTGCTGCGCGCCCAGCAGGACTACCAGCAGCACTCGCGCGACTACGTGGACCAGATCAAGCAGGCGCTGGACGATGCGTTCAAACTGTTCGAACAGCGCCTGGCCGAGCACGAGCAGCCGGGCAACCAGCTGACCAGCGCGCGGGCGATGTTCGACCTGTGGATCGAGGCGGCCGAAGAGGCGTACGCCAAGGTGGCGATGTCCGAGCCGTTCCAGCAGGTGTATGCCGAACTGGGCAACGCGCAGATGCGCCTGCGCGCGGCCACCCAGCACGAGATAGAACGGGTGTGCGAGGCGATCGGCATGCCCACCCGCACCGAAATGGATGCCGCGCATCGCCGCATCACCGACCTGGAGCGGCTGGTCCGGCGCATGGCGGCTGGCGCCGTGCCCCGGCCGGCACCGGCTGAGACGGCGAAAGCGGCGCCGCGCCCGCGTGCGACACGGCGCGATGCAGCGCCGCCGCCCGGACCGGTCAGGAAGGCGGCCAACGCGGCCAAGCCCGCGGTGAAAAAGGCCGCGTCGGCCCCCGCGAAAAAGACCGCATCCAAGACGCCGGCGAGCAAGGCGGCTGCCAAGCCGCGGAAGCGTGTGCCATGAAGGGGCCGCTGGGCTTCAATGCCGAGGACCTGCTGCAGGAGACCCTGGCCATGCAGCGCAAGCTGCTCGACGGCTTGACCCTGCTGCCCTCGGTGGAGGACGTGGACTACGGCGCCACCGCGCGCGAGGAAGTGTGGCGCGACGGCAAAGTCGTGCTGTACCGCTTCGTCGGCGACGATGCGCCGGTCCAGCGCACGCCGCTGCTGATCGTCTACGCGCTGGTCAACCGCCCGTACATGGTGGACCTGCAGGCCGACCGCTCGCTGGTACAGCGCCTGCTCGCCCTCGGCCACGATGTCTACGTGCTGGACTGGGGCTACCCGGACCGCTCCGAGCGCTACCAGACGCTGGAGGACTACCTGCTGCGCTTCGTGGATGGCGCGGTGGACCACCTGCAGGCGCAGTCGGGCGCACCGATCAACATGCTCGGCATCTGCCAGGGCGGGGTATTCGCGCTGTGCTACGCCGCGCTGCGCCAGCACAAACTGGCCAACCTGATCACCATGGTCACCCCGGTCGACTTCCAGACCCCCGACAACATGCTGTCGCATTGGGCGCGGCAGGTGGACGTGGACCTGCTGGTGGACACGCTGGGCAACATCCCGGCCGACCTGATGAATGCCAGCTACCTGATGCTCAAGCCGTTCCGGCTCAATGTGCAGAAATACGTGGGCCTGCTCGACATCCTGGACGACAAGGCCGCGCTGCAGGATTTCCTGCGCATGGAAAAGTGGATCTTCGATTCGCCCGACCTCGCCGGTGAAACCTTCCGCGACTTCATCAAGCAGTTCTACCAGGGCAACGGCCTGATGCACGACGGCATCCGGATCGGCGACGACACCGTGCAGCTGTCGCAGGTCACCCTGCCGGTGCTGAACATCTACGCCGAGCAGGACCACCTGGTGCCGCCGGATGCGTCACGCGCGATGCGCGGCCGGATCGGCAGCACCGACTACACCGAAAGCAGTTTCCGGGGCGGCCACATCGGCATTTACGTGTCCGGCCGCGCCCAGCGCGAGGTGCCCGGTACCATCACCGACTGGTTGAAGCAGCGCAGCTGAACCTCACGGCGAGGGGGCCGGTGCAGTGGCCTTGACCTGCCACGGGCCTGCGTACGGGGTATGCACGACATGCACGGTGACCAAGGGCGCGCCCTCACGCATACCGCGCGGCACCTGCCGGGAATAGGTGAATTCCGACGCGGTCAGAACCTCCATGCGACGGCGTAGCGGCGTGCCGGCATCGGGCACGGTGTGCTGGTAACGGCGGTCGCCGGTGAAGAAGAACCAGCCGGCGCCGCCGTGTTCGCCGCGGGAGCGGCCGGTGGCCGGGTCGAAGTATTCAAAGCGATTGCTGCAGGCATCCCAGATCGAAATGCCGACGACGCCGGGATAGCGGGCAATGTGGTTTTGAGTGCGATCGTGGCCCTCATACACGGCGGTGGTGAGCCAGGTCCGGTCGGCCAGCAACGTCGCCTGCGCGGAGGCGGTTGCGCAGGCGGACGATGTGGTCGCGTGGGCGAGCAGGACGAGCAGGCTGGGCAGGACAAGGTGTGGCATGAAACGCTCCCGTACGCGAATGCGAGGGCGCTACACTCTCGCCTGCACCCAGGAGGCACCATGCAACAATCGCGAAAAACGATGTCCATTACCCCAGCCGTCCTGGCAGGGCTGGTCGCGATGCTGCTTGCCGGCGCGGCCCAGGCCGCGCCGGGGCCCGAGGCCCGCCGCGAGATCGCCGGCCTGATCGGCGCGCTGGATGGCTCCAGCTGTCGTTTCCAGCGCAATGGCAGCTGGCATGACGCCGCCGAGGCGCGCGCGCACCTGCAGCGCAAGTACGACTACCTGCTCAAGAAGGACAACGTGGACACCGCCGAGCAGTTCATCGAGCGGGCCGCCAGCCAGAGCAGCATGAGCGGCAAGCCCTACCGGATTGCCTGCCCGGGCCAGCCCGAGCAGACCGCTGCGGCATGGTTCGGCGCGCGCCTGAAGGCCCTGCGCCAACGCACCTTGTAGACACCGCCCGCGTTACAGTCCGCCCACCCGTCCCGGAGACCGCTGCCATGAACGCCACGCCGCGCACGCTGTCGCGCTCGCTCAACGACCGCATGATCGCCGGGGTGATGGGCGGCATCGCGCACCGCTTCGGCTGGAGTTCCACCCTGGTACGGGTGGTGTTCGTGCTGGTCTCGGTGCTGTCGGCGGCCTTCCCCGGCATCCTGGTCTACCTGATCCTGTGGCTGTTGATCCCCAACGAGGCCGATTGAGCCTGCCACCGCTGGCGCTGCGCGTCCTGCAGGGGCTGGGCGCGCTGTGGACCGCGCCCAACACCCTGATCGGTCTGATCGGCGGCCTGGCCGGGATGGTGGCCGGCGCGCGCCCGTCCTGGAACCGCCGCGACCTGGCCATCGTGTTCCGTGACTGGCCGTGGGGGCCGGGCGGGGCGATCACGCTGGGCAACGTCATCCTGCACACTGGCCCGGTGCTGGACGTGGCCTGCCGCACCTACGCCCACCAGGCCGGCCACTGCACCGAGCCGGTGATCGGCCTGCACGACCACGAGCGCGCGCATGTCTACCAGTACCTGGTGCTGGGCCCGCTGTATCTGCCGGTGTACCTGGCGTGTGGCGGGGTAAGCGCGCGCAATCCCTTCGAACGCGCTGCCGACGTCTATGCCATGACGGGCCGCGGCTGGTGGCCCGGTGTGCAGTAACGCAGCGCGCCTGCGTTAGTGCTGCGTTAATTCGATGTAAATAAAACGTCGCGCAACGCGACGTCATCTGCATGCAAACAAAGGTTATTAGGCTGCATGACGAATCAGTCAGGTTCGGCACGTTAAACTGGCGCCTGTTGTAATTGCACGATGCGTCACAGGAGGAACACATCACATGGCAATCGTTCTTTATGTCGGTGGTAGCAAGGATGGCGACAAAGGCGTGGTACCCCACGGTTTCAGCAAGTCCCGGGCCGATACCGACGCCGGGCCGGAGATCTACACCGAGCGCTTCATGGAACTGCAGGGCATCGGCAAGATCCGGGTAATGGCGCTGGAATCCATGCGCGACGACATCGTCCACCAGCGCACCGCCCAGCACTACCGCTGAGGCGCCGTAGCGCCGGGCTCTGCCCGGCTGCAGGCAGCCCAACCCAGGGGCGTGCCGGCCGCTGGCCGACTCCACACGCAAGGTAGTGCCGGCCGCTGGCCGGCTCCACGCACCCCACCCCGTAGCGCCGGGCTCTGCCCGGCCCCTTGCACATCCAAACCGTAGCGAAGAGCCGGCCAGCGGCCGGCACTACCGTGTCTGATGCAGATGTCATGAAGAGCCGGCCAGCGGCCGGCACTACCGTGTCTGATGCAGATGTCATGAGGAGTCGGCCAGCTGCCGGCGCCACCGTGGGTGATGCGACTGTGCTGAGCAGCCGGGCAGAGCCCGGCGCTACGCGAGGCGCCGGCGGGCGACAGGTTCGCCCCCTGCTGTCAACGCCTTCCCCCCGCCGCCCTGCGTTGCCACAATCGGGACTTTCCGTACTGCGGCTCCGGCCGGAAGCAATGCCTGACATCAAGCTCGCCCAGCAGATCGCCCAGACCATCGCCGATGAAATCGGTGCCCAGCCTGCCCAGGCGCGTGCCGCCATCGCCCTGTTGGACGAAGGCGCCAGCGTCCCGTTCATTGCCCGCTACCGCAAGGAAGTCACCGGCGGCCTGGACGACACCCAGCTGCGCAACCTGGAAACCCGCCTGACCTACCTGCGCGAGCTGGAAGACCGCCGCGCCGCGGTGCTGTCCAGCATTGACGAACAGGGCAAGCTCACCGACGACCTCCGCAACGAGATTCTCGGCGCCGACACCAAGTCGCGCCTGGAAGATCTGTACCTGCCGTACAAGCCCAAGCGCCGCACCCGCGCCCAGATCGCGCGCGAAGCCGGGCTGGAGCCGCTGGCCGATGGCCTGCTGGCCGATCCGAGCCTGGACCCGCAGGTGTTCGGCGCCACCTTCGTCGATACCGACAAGGGCGTGGCCGACACCAAGGCCGCACTCGAAGGCGCCCGCGCGATCCTGATGGAGCGCTGGGGCGAAGACGCCGCGCTGGTCGGCGAACTGCGCAGCTGGCTGGGCGAAAACGGGGTCATCCGTGCCCGCGTCGCCGAGGGCAAGGAAGAGCAGGGCGCCAAGTACCGCGACTATTTCGAACACGCCGAATCGCTGGCGAAGATTCCCTCGCACCGGCTGCTGGCGCTGTTCCGCGCGCGCCGCGAGGAAATCCTGTTCCTGGAACTGGACCCCGGCACCGACGCCGAAGCGGGCCACGTGTATGCCGAAGGCCGCGTGGCCTACAAGGCCGGCATCGCCGACGCCGGCCGCCCCGGCGACCGCTGGCTGCTCGACGCCTGCCGCCTTACCTGGCGCGCCAAGCTGCACATGCACCTGCTGCTGGACCTGTTCAACCAGGCCCGCGAGAAGGCCGAAGCTGAAGCGATCGCGGTGTTCGGCGACAACCTCAAGGACCTGCTGCTGGCCGCGCCGGCCGGCCCCAAGAGCGTGCTCGGGCTGGACCCGGGCATCCGCACCGGCTGCAAGATCGCCGTGGTCGATGCCACCGGCAAACTGGTGGCCACCGACACCATCTACCCGCACGAACCGCGCCGGCAGTGGGACCAGTCGCTGCAGACGATCAAGCAGCTGTGCCTCAAGCACAACGTGGAACTGATCGCGATCGGCAACGGCACCGCCAGCCGCGAAACCGACAAGCTGGCCGGGGAGGCCATCAAGGCACTCGGCGACAGCAAGCTGCAGAAGATCGTGGTCAGCGAGGCCGGTGCATCGGTGTACTCGGCCTCCGAATTCGCCGCCAAGGAGTTCCCGGACCTGGACGTGTCGATCCGTGGCGCGGTCTCCATTGCCCGTCGCCTGCAGGATCCGCTGGCCGAGCTGGTCAAGATCGAACCCAAGGCGATCGGCGTGGGCCAGTACCAGCACGACGTGGACCAGTACCGCCTGGCGCGCGCACTGGATGCGCGGGTCGAAGACTGCGTCAACGCGGTCGGCGTAGAGGTCAACACTGCCTCGGCCGCGCTGCTGTCGCGCGTGTCCGGGTTGTCGGCCACGGTGGCCGAGAACATCGTGCGTCATCGCGACGACAACGGCCCGTTCAAGCGCCGCAAGGACCTGCTCAAGGTGCCGCGCCTGGGCGACAAGACCTTCGAACAGTGCGCCGGCTTCCTGCGCATCGCCGATGGCGACCAGCCGCTGGACGCCTCCTCGGTGCACCCGGAAGCCTATCCGGTGGTGGAGCGCATCGTGGCCGCCACCGCACGTCCGATCAAGGCGCTGATCGGCGACGGCAGCTTCCTGCGCGGGCTGAAGGCCGAGCAGTTCACCGATGACACCTTCGGCGTGCCGACCGTGCGCGACATCCTGAAGGAACTGGAAAAGCCCGGCCGCGATCCGCGCCCGGAGTTCAAGGCAGCGCGCTTCGCCGAGGGCGTGGAAGAGCTCAAGCACCTGCAGCCGGGCATGATCCTGGAGGGCGTGGTCAGCAATGTGGCCGCCTTCGGTGCGTTCGTCGACATCGGCGTGCACCAGGACGGCCTGATCCACATCTCGGCGCTGTCGGACACCTACGTCAAGGACCCGCGTGATGTGGTCAAGGCCGGTGACATCGTCAAGGTGAAGGTGCTGGAGGTGGACGTGGCGCGCAAGCGCATCGCCCTGACCCGGCGCCTGGACGACACCCCGGCCCCGGCCAAGGCTCCGGGCGAGCGCGATACCCGACCTGCCGGGGGTGGTCGCCGCGACGGCGGCGGTGGTGGCCAGCGCAATGGCGGTCGCGGGGCCGCCCCGGGCCCGCGCCCGGGCAGTGCCGCGCCGCCGGCCAACAATGCCCTGGCCGACGCCTTCGCCCGCGCCAAACGCGGCGGCTGAACCGGCCTGGATCCACCCGCCAGGGGCCGCCGCGTGCGGCCCTTGGCGTCCCTGGCGGGCACGGCACTTCTGGTTTCACTCCGCTTTGTTCACACTTCCCCTCAAATGCCCGTAGGCTGGGCAGGCGCCGGGGAGGCCATATGAAAACGCACCAGGCAGGGCCGGAAGGTCGGGCGGGGCCACACGCCGTACGGCGCGGCGTCCGGCCGCGTGCGTGGCCGTGGGCATGAGCCACGATCCGGCCGGCAGCGCGCACGGCACCGACGCGGCGTTGCGTGACATCACCGAGCGCCACCGGCGCCTGCAGATGATCATCGACGGCACCGGTGCGGGCACCTGGGAATGGAATGTCCAGGACGGCCGGATGTGGGTCAACGAACGCTGGGCGCAGATCGTGGGCTACACCCGCGATGAGCTGGCCCCGATCACCCCCGACACCTTTTTCCGGCTGGTCCACCCCGACGACCTGGACCAGTCCAACGCGCTGCTGCGCGAGCATCTGGAAGGGCGCTCGCCGCACTACGACAGCCTGTGCCGCATGCGCCACAAGGACGGCCACTGGATCTGGGTGCAGGACCGCGGCCGCGTCTACGAATGGGATGCCCACGGCCAGCCGCGGTGGATGGCCGGAGCGCATGCCGACGTCACCGACCTGCAGAATGCGCGGCAGGACGCGGCCAACATGCGCCAGCGCCTGCAGGCGGTAGTGGACGCCTCCGATGAAGTGGCGGTGATCGCCACCGACATCGATGGGGTGGTCAACCTGTTCAACACCGGCGCGCAGAAACTGCTGGGCTACACGCCCGCCGAGGTGATCGGGCGGGTCAATCCGGGCCTGTTCCATGACCCGGACGAAATGATGGACTATCTGCGGCCCCAGGCCGACGCCGACGGGCGCGTGCCCACCGTGTTCGAAGCGCTCACCGCGCATGCGGCGCAGGGTACGTGGTCGCATCAGTGGACGTATGTGCGCAAGGACGGCGAGCGCCGCCAGGTGCGGCTGTCGATCAGCCCGCTGGATGCCAGCGGCGGTCATCGGATCGGCTACGTCGGCATGGCGGTGGACATCACCCCGCTGCTGGAAGTCCGCGAGCAGGCCTACCTGGCCGCCGAGAAATTCGCGGGTGCGTTCTCCTCGGCTGCGCTCGGCATGGCGCTGGTGTCGCTGGAAGGGCGCTGGCTGGACGTCAACGACGCGCTGTGCGGCATCCTGGGTTACACCCGCGCCGAGCTGCTGGCCGTCGATTTCCAGACCCTGACCCACGCAGACGATCTCAATACCGACCTGGCCCTGGTGGCCGACCTGCTCAACGGGCGGCGCGACCACTACCACATGGACAAACGCTACCTGGGCAAGCGCGGCAACATCGTGTGGGGCCGGCTGTCGGTGTCGCTGGTGCGCTCCGAACACGGCGAGCCGCTGCATTTCGTGTCGCAGATCCAGGACGTCACCGCCCAGCGCCAGAGCAGCCTGCAACTGCGCGAATCCGAGCAGCGCACCCGGGTCACCCTGGATGCGGTGGCCGACATGGTGCTCACCCTGGACCTGCGCGGGCTGATCCAGTACGCCAACGCCGCGGCCACCCGCGCGCTGGCCGGGGAGGGTGCCGCGCCCCTTGCCGGTGGCCAGGTGCAGGACGTGATGGAACTGACCACCGAGTACGCGCCCCGCTCGCCGCTGGACATTGCCGTGCTGCTCGACCCGGAGAGCAACGCGGTGGACCTGCATTCGGACCTGCTGCTGTCGGTGGGTGCGCAGCTGCTGCCGGTGGATGTCACCCGTGCCTGGCTGCGCGCCGAGGACGGCCAGGTCAGTGGCGCGGTGTGGGTGATCCGCGATGTAACCCAGCAGCGTGCCCGCCAGCGCGAAGCCCGCCACCTGGCCGAGGTCGACCCGCTGACCGAGCTGAGCAACCGGCGCGGGTTCGAAGCCCATCTGCAGCAGGCCATCACCCGGGTCGCGCGGACCGGGCAGTCGGCCTCGCTGATGTTCATCGACCTGGACAACTTCAAACCGGTCAACGACAGCCATGGCCACTTGGCCGGCGACGCCATGCTCTGGGCGGTGGCCAACGTGCTGCGCCACGGCGTGCGCGACTCGGACATCGTGGCGCGGCTGGGCGGCGACGAGTTCGCGGTGATCCTGGCCGGTTGCTCGCTCAAGCGCGCCCGCCGCATCGCCAGCGACCTGCTGGACGGGGTGCGCACCCTGACCATTCCCTGGGACCTGCAGCGGCTCAGCGTCGGCGCCAGCATCGGCATCGCCGCGATCGGCGGCAGCATGAGCGTGGACGACGCGGTGGCCGCGGCCGATGCCCAGTGCTACCTGGCCAAGGCGGCGGGCAAGAACAACGTGCAGGTGGAAACGCCGACCATGGAGGGGTTGGACCCGCTGGACGCAGGTGAAACCAGCGAGGGCGGGGAAGGCTGAATCGGTTCGGGATCCGCGCCGCCGACGGCCCTTCGGGTCGCTAAAGCTTCGGCGGGCCGGGTCGATACCGTCTAAGGCAACGCGACCACGGCGCGGCCACGTTGGACATTGGCTGCGCTGCCTTCGCGGCCCCGATCGCGTGACTTTGCAACATGCCGTCTGCACGCCGCAGTACCGCCGTTGTATTAGCCGCTGGAGCGACGTCGTGCACGGCTGACGTCTGCGCAAGTCCCCAAGCCAATGATGTGCCGGCGGGTTGCTCCCCGTCGGATCCCAATCGCCAACGGGCACCGAGGATCACGATGATGCTTACTTCAGGTATGCACGCGCATGTGCAAGGACGTACCGACGCCGCTTCCCGCCCTTCACTGTGGCAGGCCCTGAAAGCCAGCGTGATCGCGCCCGGCCAGGCACGCCAGTCGGCCACCGTCGCCAGCCAGCGACGCCAGTGCGAGCTGGAAGCCCAGGTGGCCGCCCTGCACCGGGTGCAGGCGGTGATCGAGTTCGATCTGGACGGCACCATCCTGCAGGCCAATGACAACTTTCTGCAGACCCTGGGCTACCGGCTCGATGAAATCCAGGGCCGGCACCATGCCATGTTCGTCGACCCGGCGCTTGCACGGAGCCAGGAGTACCGCGACTTCTGGGCGCGGCTCGGACGCGGCGAATTCGACGCCGGCCAGTACCGGCGGCTGGGCAAGGGCGGCCGCGAGATCTGGATCCAGGCCTCCTACAATCCGGTACTGGATGGCAGCGGGCGTCCCTACAAGGTGGTGAAGTTCGCCACCGACATCACCGCGCAGATGCAGCAGGCCGCGGATGTGTCCGGGCAGCTGGCGGCGATCAACAAGTCGCAGGCGGTCATCGAATTCAGCCTGGACGGCCGCATCCTGTCGGCCAACGACAATTTCCTGGCCACCACCGGCTACACGCTGGATGAGGTACGCGGCCAGCACCACGCCATGTTCGTGGAGCCCGAGCACCGGCAGAGCGCGGACTACGCCCGGTTCTGGGAAAAGCTGGGCCGTGGCGAGTACGACGCCGGCCAGTACCGGCGCTTCGGCAAGGGGGGCCGCGAGGTGTGGATCCAGGCGTCGTACAACCCGATCCTGGACATGAACGGCCGCCCGTTCAAAGTGGTCAAGTACGCCACCGACATCACCGCCCAGGTGCGTGACAGCCTGGCCATGCAGCACGCCGTGGCGCAGACCCGCGAAGTGGTGGCCGCGGCCAAGGGTGGGGACCTCACCGGGCATATCGCCACCGAGGACAAGAACGGCCCGATCGCCGAGCTGTGCGAGGGCATCAATGCGCTGGTGGAGGCGATGGCCTCGATCATCGCGCAGATCAAGTTCGCCGCCGACACCATCGCGGTGGGCGCCAGCGAGATCGCCGAAGGCAACAGCGACTTGTCGGTACGTACCGAGCAGCAGGCCGCATCGCTGGAAGAAACCGCGGTCTCGATGAAGGGCCTCACCGCCACCGTGCAGCAGACCGCCACCAACGCCCGCCAGGCCAGCGAGCTGGCCAGCGGTGCCGTGGATGTGGCCGCGCAGGGTGGCCATGTCGTGCATGAAGTGGTGTGCACGATGGCGCTGATCAACGAATCGTCGCGTCGGATCGTCGACATCATCGGCGTCATCGACGGCATCGCCTTCCAGACCAATATCCTGGCGCTCAACGCCGCGGTGGAAGCGGCCCGCGCCGGCGAGCACGGCCGCGGCTTTGCGGTGGTGGCCTCGGAGATCCGGTCGCTGTCGCAGCGCTCGGCGGGGGCGGCCAAGGAGATCAAGCAGCTGATCGCCGATTCGGTGGAGAAGGTAGGCACCGGCACCGGCCAGGTCGAGAGCGCCGGCCGCACCATGGATGAGATCGTGGTCAACGTGAAGCGGGTCAGTGCCTTGATCAGCGAGATCAGTGCGGTGGCCCAGCAGCAGAGCGAAAGCATCGGGCAGATCCACCAGGCGGTCGACCACATCGACGAAGGCACCCAGCAGAATGCCGCGCTGGTGGAGGAGGCGTCCGCCGCCGCGCGCAGCATGGAAGAGCAGGCCACCCAGTTGTTGCAGACGGTGGCGGCGTTCCGGGTGGAGACCAGTGCGGGCATCGCGCGGCAGGCCATCGCGGCAGCGGGACATGGCCAACCGGCGCTGCGGCTGGTCTGAGCGTCGGCGTTGCCTGACAACGTATCGGGACGATGCCTGCGTGCCAATCGTGTTGGGCTTTGGGATACTCGGCCTTCCAACGGAAGGTCGAAACAAACCATGTCAATGACAGCAGGACGCAGCGCGGTACTTCTGGTCGCACTGGCCGCGGCGGGCGCCGCCAACGCGGCATCGGCCGTGTTCTACGACACCGATACCGGTGCTTACGGCTATTCGATGAACAAGCGCACGGTCAGCGCGGCAGTGCAGCAGGCGTTGAGCTACTGCGTGCAGCGTTCGCCGAACTGTGCGAGCCAGGCCAGTACCACCGCCCCGGGATACTCCGCGGTGTACACCGGCACGGGCGCCGTGGGCTTTGCGCTGTCTGAAAAGGATGATGGTGCTGCCCAACGCAAGGCCGAAGCAATGTGCCGTCGCCAGGCAAAGGATTGCGTTCTGGAGCTGGTGTGGCGCGAGAACCCGCCGCAGACGCTGGACCTGCCGGCGCACGCCGCCGCGCTGCAACAACGGGCGGCGTCTGCGGCCAATGCCGCTGCCGAAGTCGCTGCCAAAGCAGCGGATGCATCCAGATCCACCAAGTGAGTCTGCTGAAGGGGCTGCCTTTCGGCAGCCCCTGAAATGCAAAAGGCCAGATCCGAAGATCTGGCCTGTGCAATTCCATGGTGCCGAAGGTGGGACTCGAACCCACACGCTTTTAAGGGCGGCGGATTTTGAGTCCGCTGCGTCTACCGATTCCGCCACTTCGGCTGGCTGGCCGCGTAGTGTATACAACTTGTGGAGATCTGTGCAGCCCTGAATGCTTCATGTGATGTTCGGCCTTCATCCGGGCAGGACGTTATACTCACCGGGCTGAACCATACAGAGAGCCGGGATGAGTGCATTGCAGGATCTTCGGGTACTGGTGGTCGAGAACGACGACATGAGCGCGGCCCTGCTGCAGATGCAGCTGGCGCAGTCCGGCGCGGTCGTCGTCGGCCCCGCGGCATCGGTTGCCGAATCGCTGCGCCTGCTCGGTGAGACCGAGCCGCAGGTGGCGCTGCTGGACTACCGCCTGGCCAACAACGAAACCAGTGAGCCCGTTGCGGCTGCCTTGAGTGCCCGTGGCATTCCCTTCGTGCTGGCCACCGGCATGGCGCCGGATCACCTGCCGGCGGTGTTCCGCACCGGCGTGATGCTGACCAAGCCGTACCTGACCGCGGAGCTGAACGCGGCATTGGAACGCGCCCTGCAGGCCGCATCGGTCGCCAGCTGACCCCGGCGCTCACGCCGCTTCGGTATAGGCGTAGCTGAGCGGCTCACGGTCATCGAGGATGCGGTACAGCGCGTCCAGATCAGTGGGGTCCGGGTTCAGCCAGGCATCCAGGTTGTCCGGCCGGATCGGAATGATGCAGCGGTCATGACCGGCTGCGGCGACGTCGCGCGGCGGTTCGTCGGTGATGGCCGCAAAGGACAGCAGCCGCCCCTCCGGGCCCTCCCATTCCGACCACAGGCAGGCAATGAGCAGGTCGCGCGGCGGCTGTGGGCGGAACTCCAGCACCACGGTGTTGGCTTTCTCGCCGGGGGACAGGGCGCGTTGCTCAAGCGCGTGCCGCGGCACGTGTTCGTAGAACGACTGCACCACCACCACGCCATGGCAATGACCGAACGCGGGCTTCCAGTACCCGCCCAGGCTGTCGCGGCGCGCGTTGTAGGTGCCGGGGTACAGCGTGTCATTGCGGGCCGGCGTGTCCGGGAGGCGGCATTGATAGCGCATCGGCTTGATCACGCGCTGGCCGCGCTCGGACACGATCACCGGTGCATAGACGCCCGGAAAGATGCGGCTGTCGCGCGGCAGCAGCCCGGTGCGACGCAGGTCGTCCAGGCGCGCCTGCGCGCGTTCGACGCGGTTGCCGGCGATGCGCGCCTCGTTGCGGGCCTTCTGCGTAGGGCGCGTGGCCAGGCTGGCGTGGGCGGCATCGCGGCGTTCGCCCTGCACGCGGATCTCCGCGTCCAGCGCCTGCATTTCCTCGGCATGCCACTGCTGGATTTTCGCCACGATGTCCTGGCCCTGCGCGGTACGCGCGCCGGCAAAGCCGTCGTCCATCGCCTTGGGCGTTTTCGGGCGTTGCTTGCCGGCATCGTAGGCGTACAGCTGGGCGAACTCGTCCAGCGACATCATGGCGCCGTACTCGCGCACCAGCTTGGTGTAATCGGCGCGGATCTGGGCGGAGTAACACATGGGGCAGGGGCGGGCAGAAGGGGCAGGGGAACAGCATAGGCCGGTTGGTATCACCGGATGAGAAAACGATGCGGCATGCTGGACACCTGTTCACGTATGCGAGGTGCTCCATGATGCTGCCGGCGGGTCTGACGTGCATTCCCCATCCGCCCAGCGTGGCCGAATACCGCGAACTGCGGGTGCGCGCCGGGCTGAGCCCCAAAACGCTGGAGGCGGCCACGCTGGGCCTGCCCAATACGGTGTTCGGGGTCAGTATCCGTGAGGGCGGACAGCTGCTGGCGATGGGTCGGCTGGTGGGCGACCGCGGCTGCTTCCTGCAGGTGGTGGACATTGCGGTGGTGCCCGAGCGTCAAGGCCAGGGGCTGGGCAAGGCGGTGATGCGCGAACTGGATGCGTGGCTGCAGGCCAATGCGGTGGGGGCCTACGTGAGCCTGATCGCCGATGGCGACGCGCACCGCCTGTATGCGCAGTTCGGCTTTGCGTTGACCGCGCCGCGGTCGGTGGGCATGGCCAAGGTGGTGCGGTAGGTACCGACCAACGGCCGGCACCTGCCGGAGCGCACAAACAAAAACCCCCGGCAATGCCGGGGGCTGTTGTTTGTAGCTGGCGTCCCCACGGGGATTCGAACCCCGGTCGCCACCGTGAAAGGGTGATGTCCTAGGCCTCTAGACGATGGGGACGCGTTAAACCAAATTTGTCTTCTATCGGACGGCCTGTGTCCGGAGAAGTGGTGGAGCCAGGCGGGATCGAACCGCCGACCTCCTGCATGCCATGCAGGCGCTCTCCCAGCTGAGCTATGGCCCCACGTTGATGCTGCGAGCCGCCTATCATAGCGATGCTTGTGCTGGATGGGAAGCTTTTTATTTCGCCTTGGGCCATCCGGGCCCGGGCGGTGGATGTCCGGCGTTGGTCGGTAGGGTTGGGTCGTCCGGCACGCGTCGTGCAGGCCAACGGTCGGCGTCTACCGAGGGCAGACAAACAAAAACCCCCGGCAATGCCGGGGGCTGTTGTTTGTAGCTGGCGTCCCCACGGGGATTCGAACCCCGGTCGCCACCGTGAAAGGGTGATGTCCTAGGCCTCTAGACGATGGGGACGCGTTAAACCGAATTTGTCTTCTATCGGACGGCCTGTGTCCGGAGAAGTGGTGGAGCCAGGCGGGATCGAACCGCCGACCTCCTGCATGCCATGCAGGCGCTCTCCCAGCTGAGCTATGGCCCCACGTTGTACCGCGAGCCGCCTAGTATACCTGCCTGTTCACGTTTGTGGAAGACCACGACGAAACTTTCAGGGGGCGGTGACAAAAAGACCCGGCGAACCGGGCCTGATGTCGCTGATGAGTGGCGTCCCCACGGGGATTCGAACCCCGGTCGCCACCGTGAAAGGGTGATGTCCTAGGCCTCTAGACGATGGGGACGCATAAACTCATCAATGTTTTCAGCACCTCCGAACGGCCTAAGGTCCGGAGTGGTGGAGCCAGGCGGGATCGAACCGCCGACCTCCTGCATGCCATGCAGGCGCTCTCCCAGCTGAGCTATGGCCCCACGATGCTGGAGGCGGAATTCTACGCGGGTGTGAAGCGTTCGCCAAGTCTTTTGTGTGACATCGCGATGAATTTCTTTTGCCGCGATCGATGCCGCAACGCGAGCAGGGCAAAAACAAAAAGCCCCGACCGAGGTCAGGGCTTTCTGCTTCTTGATTGGCGTCCCCACGGGGATTCGAACCCCGGTCGCCACCGTGAAAGGGTGATGTCCTAGGCCTCTAGACGATGGGGACGCACGAAACTTCATATTTTGTCACTGCACTTTCAATCGGCCTAATGATTGAAGTGGTGGAGCCAGGCGGGATCGAACCGCCGACCTCCTGCATGCCATGCAGGCGCTCTCCCAGCTGAGCTATGGCCCCACGTCGTGAGGAGCGAAATCATAACGACGACGTTTTCGATTGGCAAGCGAAAACTGCACGACATGCATCATTCGCTGGCAGCGCGTTGATGGCGCACGCGCGCCGCACGGCATGCGGCGTGGACGCACGGCCGTGACCGCGTCCGCGCACAGGAAGCGCACGCGATGGTGATCACGACACGCAGCGCATCGCAGTGAGGCAACAGCATTGATCGTCGGGGCGCACTGCGCGGTTGCAGGGTGCGGCGGCTTACTGCGACGAACAGGTCAGGGCGGTCAGGATCGGGCAGTGCACCAGCGCGCCATGGCCTGGGCAGGCATCCACCAGTTCCTTCAGGGCGCCATGCATGCGCTGCAGTTCGGTGATGCGTCGCTCGATGTCGCTCAGCTTGTCCACGGCGGTGTCGCGGACCCGTGCCATGTCGTGGCTGCGCTGGTCACTGAGGCTGAGCAGCGCGGCGATTTCCTCCAGGGTGAAGCCCAGCGCCTTGGCGCGGCGGATGAACTGCAGCCGGGTCAGATCGGTATCGCCGAACACGCGATAGCCCCCCGCGCTGCGTCGTGCGGTGGGCAGCAGCTGCTGGCGTTCGTAATAGCGCACGGTGTCGATCGGCACGCCGGCCTGGCGTGCGAGCTGTCCGATGTTCATGCCCACCTCGATGAAGACTGCACGGGAGGGTAAACCTTTGAGTCTGGTCAAGAGTCAAGGGTTGCTGAAGCGCGGCCGACCGATGTAGTTACGGGCGCGAAAGATACAACTAGTTTCATAGCTACCGTGCATTTGCCTCCGTAGGCTCGACCGGGTTCGCTTCAAACCCTTGCCCTGCCTGGGTTTGCTGGCCCCAGACGTCGCTTGAGGAGCCTTTCCATGGATGCACCGTTCACCCCCTTGTCCCCTTTGCCGCGGACGCAGTCGTCGGCGTTGATGGAAGTTGCCGTGCTGGAGTACCCGGGCAGTCTTCGTGCTGCCGCGCCGGTGCTGTCCGAGTTGGCGCAGCGCTGCAACCGTACCGCCGCAGCGGGCAAGCGCCAGGGCGCGCGGATGCTGGTGACGCGCTGGACCTTGTCCCCACGCGGCGTGCAGCGGGTGGCGGGAGCCGAACTGTTCGGCGACGCGCTGCCGGCCATCATCGTGGTGTCCGGCAACGAGCCAAGCTGGCCACTGGCACCGCCCGACGAGCGCCTGCTCGCCTGGCTGCGTGACAGCCACGACGGTGGCAGCGTGCTGGCCGGCTGTGATGAGGGGGGATTGATGCTTGCCGCCAGTGGCGTGCTGGCCGGGCGCACGGTGAGCTTGCCCGACCTGGCGCGCTGCCCGTCGCTGGCCACGGTGGTGCCCAGCTGGAGCCTGGGTGAGCGTGCGCTGGTGGACGACGGCGACCTGCTCACCGCCTCCGGGCCGGATGCCTGGAAGTATCTCAGCCTGCGTCTGCTGGCCCGCATCTACGGGCAGACCGTGATGACCGCAGCGATCCAGCAGCTGCAACTGACGATTCCACGCGCCGTGCAGGACGACCTGGAGCGGTTCAGTCCCAACTTCGCCCACGGCGATCGCGGCATTCTCAAGGCGCAGCGTTGGTTGCACACCATTGCCGCGCGTGGGGTGACGCTGCAGGACATCTGCGACTCCGCCGGGTTGGAGCCGCGCACGTTGCAGCGCCGCTTCCTCAAGGCAACCGGGCTGCGTCCGATCGAATACTGCCAGCGGCTGCGCATCGCCAAGGCACAGCTGATGCTGCAGGCCGGCGGTGAAATCGATGAAGTGTCCTGGGCAGTCGGCTACTCGGATCAGAGTGCGTTCCGGCGCCTGTTCCTGCGCATTGTCGGGCTCACGCCGTCGCGCTATCGGCGGCAACTGGCCGCGCAACGCCGCGAACGGGTGCGCAGCGGCGTGGTCGACGTGGGCGCAGAGCAGATGCGCACGGCGGCCTGAGCGGCCACCTCGCGGCGTCATCGCCGCACGCAACGGCAGGCATGCGTACGCGGTCTGCCGTTGTCGCATGTGCGCGTGCCGCTTGCCGGATGGACCCCGGGCTGTGACCATGCCGCCGGGGTACTACCAACAACCGCGCCGGCATGACATGCAGCAGCGGTGGAGATGGATGGATGATGAGCAGTGTTGGCCCGGTACCGCTGGGCGTAGTGTGGGTGGTGCTGGCATGGCTGCTGGCCATTGGCGTGGCGCGATGGTTGAGGCCGCCGCCGGAGAAGGGCCAACCCACGCCCACCGCGCTGCTGCTGGACATGGTGTTCCTGGCGCTGCTGGGTGGGCGCGTCGGGTTTGCGGTGCTGCATTGGCGCGCGTACGCCGCCGACCCGTGGGCGCTGGTGCGGCTGGGCGATGGCGGTTTCCTGCCGGTCGTGGCGGTGCTGGTGGGTATGGGCTGGGCAGCATGGCGGTTGCGCCGCACGCCGGCGCTGCGCAGGCCGGTATGGGCCGGTGCCGTGGCGGGCGTGGTGTGCTGGGCGGCGTTGTCGTTCGGCATGGCCCACCTGCAGCAGGCGCGGATCGCCTTGCCCGCACTGAGCCTGCAGTCGCTGCAGGGGCAGCCGGTGGCGCTGGCCGATACCGAAGGCAAACCGGTGGTGGTGAACCTGTGGGCCACCTGGTGTGCGCCTTGCCGGCGCGAGATGCCGATCTTTGCCGCGGCACAACAACGCGAACCCAACGTGCGTTTCGTGTTCGTCAACCAGGGCGAAAGTGTCGAAGACGTGCAGCAGTTCCTGTCCAGCCAGAGGCTGGTGCTGCAGCATGTGCTGCTCGACCCGGACAGCCTCACCGCCGAACGGCTGCAGGTGCACGCATATCCGACTACCCTGTTCTTCGATTCACGTGGCCGGTTGCAGGGCCTGCACATGGGGGAACTCAGTGCAGCCGGGCTGCAGGCCCGGCTCGATGCGCTGCGTTGAACGCGCGGCGCCTTTCATTCTGTTGCTACCAGGAGTTGCCATGCTGTTGAAATCGCCGCCCGCACTGGGCTCGCTGCTTGCCGCTGCGCTGTTGATGGGCCTGGCCGGGTGCAGCCAGGCCCAGTCGCCCAAGGCCCCGGACGCGGCCAAGCCGGTTGCCGCCGCCAAGGTCGGTGAGTACCCGGCGGTGCTCAAGGGCATCCAGAAGCATGGGTTCGAGGTGGTGGGCGAGTTCGATGCGCCAGGCGGCCTGCGTGGCTTCGCCGGCGTGGTCGGCGGCCAGCAGCCTGCCGCGGCCTACGTGACGCCCGATGGCAAGCACGTTCTGGTGGGCAGCCTGTTCGACGCCAATGGCGAGGATGTCAGCGCGGCGCCGCTGGAGAAGCTGGCGGCCAAGCCGATGTCGGAAAAAATGTGGAACAAGCTCGATGCCAGCGCCTGGGTGCGCGACGGTCGGGCCGACGCGCCGCGCGTGGTGTACACCTTCAGCGATGCCAACTGCCCGTACTGCCATCGCTTCTGGGAAGCCGCGCGGCCGTGGGTGGACAGCGGCAAGGTGCAGCTGCGCCACATCATGGTGGGCGTGATCCGCGAAGACAGCCCGGCCAAGGCCGCTGCCATCCTGACCGCACCGAACCCGAGCGCGGCCCTGCTGGAAAACGAGCACAACTTCGACAAGGGCGGCATCAAGCCGGTGGCGAAGCTGAGCCCGGACGTGGCCAACAAGCTCGATGCCAACCAGGAGCTGATGATCGAGATGGGCTTCCAGGGCACCCCGGGCATCCTGTTCAAGGACGACAAGGGCATGCTGCAGCGCCGCTCCGGCATGCCGCAGGGCCAGGACATGGACCTGGTGATGGGCAAGCGCTGAGCCGCTGCCTGATCGGTTGAAACGCGCGCCGGTGCAACGCCGGCGCGCGCGCCTGCAGGCCTGCCCATGTAGGGAGGATGTACGCACGCCCCGCGTGTGTTGCAGGGGCCTGCACAGAGGCGATGCGGTGCACTTGATCTGAATCAAGGCCGAAAACGACAGGCGCACTAGCCTGTGCGCATGTATTCCTCTGTCTTCACTCCTCGCCATGGCATGCGTGTGCCTGCGTCGTTGCCATCACAACGACCGGCAGACTTCACGACGTGCTCACTCGGCCATTGTTACTCAGGGCGCTGGCAGGCGGGTTGTTTCCGTCACGCCTCCCGGGATGAGGAGGGAATCCCACGCGGGTGTGTTCACCACGGTGTGCACGCGATCGGTTCGCCGACGCATGCCATCGGTGTGCTGCGCCTGCATTGCAGTACCGGGTTGCCGGGCAAGGGCGCGCGCGCAGGCGTAGCGGCGTTGCACGGCAAGGCTGTTCGCGGTTCATGGAGAACGTGATGCGCCTGGCTGTACTGACGTTTGCGTGTGCTGCGGTGGTGGTCGCTGCGCCTGCCCGTGCACAGGATTCGGCCGATGCGTTGCGGCAGGAGATCCGCACCCTGCGGCAGACACTGGAAACGATGGAAAAGCGCCTGGATGCGCTGGAGTCCGAACCGGGCGCGCCGACGCCCGCGCCTGCCGCGATAGCGCAGGCCACCCCGGCCGCGTTGCCATCGCCCGCGGCAGTGCAGGTGCCGGGCGGCGGGCAGGCCATCCTGCCGCCACGTGATTCGGTGTCCGACCCGTCCTCGGCGGCGTCGCGCCCGGACAGTGCCGCCGGCCCGACCGATCCGGAGCTGAAAGGGTTCTTCGCCATTCCCGGCACCGATACGCTGATCCGCATCGGCGGCTACGCCAAGCTGGATGCCATCGCCGACGCACGCGCGGCCGGTGACGAGGACCAGTTCATTCCGTCGTCGATCCCGGTGGGCAGCGCGCATCGCGATGTGTCCAACTTCAACATGCATGCCAAGCAGACCCGTTTCAGCTTTGAAGCGCGTCGGCCCACTACCCACGGCAACCTGCGCTTCTACCTGGAGAATGATTTCTTCGGCAGCAGCGACAGCTATCAGTTCCGCCTGCGCCACGCCTATGGTCAGCTGGGCAATACCTACGCCGGTTACGGCTATTCCAGTTTCATGGACGCCGACAGCCTGCCCGACACGCTGGATTTCGCCGGCCCCGGCGCGGCCGGCTACCTGCTGGTGGCCGGCATCCACCACAGCTTCCCGCTCGGCAAGGGCAACACCCTGACCCTGGCCGCCGAAGATCCCGACACGCAGTTGAGCGCGCCTGCCGAGGGCGTCCGCGCGGTGGACCAGGCCCCGGACGTCACCCTCACCGCGCGCATGGAGCGCGACTGGGGACACCTGCAAGTCGGCCTGGTGGCGCGCAGCCTGGCCTACGACGGCGACGCCGGTGATGATCGCCGCATCGGCGGTGGCCTGCAGCTCAGTGGCTCGGCCGCGGTGGGCGAGCAGGACCTGCTGCTGTTTGGCGCGCTGGGTGGCAAGGGCATTGCCCGCTATACCGCCGACCTGACCGGCTCGGGCATGGATGCGGTGGTGGCCGACGATGGGCGCCTGGCGCTGCTGCGGCTACACGGCGGTTTCGTCGGCTACACCCATTACTGGACGCCGATGTGGCGCTCCAACCTGATCTACGGCCAGCTCAGTGGCGAGCGCAACGCGGCGCTCGCCGACGACGCCTTCCGCCGCAGCCGCTACGGCGTATTCAACCTGCTGTGGAGCCCGGCGCCGTCCTGGACCATGGGCATGGAACTGTTGTACGGCCAACTGGAACAACAACGCGGGCAACGCAGCGACACGGTGCGGCTGCAGGGCAGCCTGCAATACAACTTCATCAAGTAGACCCTACCGCCCGGCGCGACCGGGCCCATGCCTGGCAAAGGAGAAACCGTCATGGCAGAAGCAAAGAAAATCGGGGTGGTCGGTGCCACCTTCCTGGTGGCCGGCAACATGATGGGTTCGGGGGTGTTCCTGCTGCCCTCCAGCCTGGCCAAGATCGGCACGGCGTCGATCTGGGGGTGGCTGATCACCACGGCCGGCGCGCTGCTGCTGGCCTTCGTGTTCGCCAAGCTGGGCAAGCTGGCGCCCAAGGCCGGTGGCCCGTACGCCTATGCGCGCGACTGGTTCGGCCCGTACATGGGCTTCCAGACCAACACCATCTACTGGTTCGCCAACTGGATCGGCAACGTTGCCATTCCGATCGCGGCGGTGGGCTATTTCAGTTACTTCTTCCCGATCCTGTCCGAACCATTACCGCGCTGCCTGGCGGTGCTGGCGCTGGTCTGGGCACTGAGTTTCGCCAACGTGATCGGCCCGTCCTTCGTGAGCAAGCTGCAGACGGTGACCACCAGCTTCGCGCTGGTGCCGATCCTGGGCATCGCCATTTTCGGCTGGTTTTTCTTCGACCCGACGATCTTCAAGGGCGCCTACAACGTGTCCGGTGAATCCAACTTCGGCGCCATCTCCAGCGCCGCCGCACTCACCTTGTGGGCGTTCATCGGCGTGGAGTCGGCCTCGGTCACCGCTGGCGTGGTGGAAAACCCGGAAAAGAACGTGGCCCGTGCCACCCTGGCCGGCGTGTTCCTGGCGGCCATTGCCTACATCGCCAGCTCCTCGGTGATCATGGGCATGGTGCCCAACGGCGACCTGCAGGTGTCCGATGCGCCGTTCGCGCTGGCCGCCGCCAATGCGGTGGGCGGGTGGGGCGGGGCGCTGGTCAGCCTGTGCGCCTTCGTCGGCGCGGCCGGCTCGCTGGGTGGCTGGATCCTGCTGACCGCGCAAAGCGCCAAGGCTGCGTCCGATGACGGCCTGTTCCCAAGCATCTTCAGCAAGACCAACAAGGATGACGTGCCGGTCAAGGGCGTGCTGATCGTGGCGGTGCTGATGACCCTGGCGGTGCTGGTCACCTCGACCTCGGAAACCGCGTCGGCGCAGTTCGACGTGATTACCTCCGCTGCGGTGGTGCTGACCCTGCTGCCTTACATCTATTCGTGCGTGGCCTGCTATTTCGTGGTCGAGCGTTCGCACACGCTGGTGCATACCGGCGCGTTCTGGCTGCTGACCAGTGTCACGGTGGTGTACTGCCTGTGGGCGATCTTCGGGTCGTCGGGCAGCATCGTCCAGTACGCCTTCCTGTTCGTGCTGTTCATCACGGTGTTCTACCCGTTCTTCAGCGAGGAGCGCCGCCGCCAGCGTGGCCAGCTGCCCGCGCTGGACGCCGCCGTTCGCACGACGCTTTCGTGATCTTCCCCCAGGAGAATGCCTGTGTATTTCAAGTCGCTTGATTACCCCATCATCGTCATCGATGACGATTACGAGTCGCCGCGCATCGGTGGCATCCTGATCCGTGCGCTGGTCGACGAGCTGCGCAAGAACGACCAGCGCGTGCTCTGCGGCCTGACCCTTTCCGACGCCCAGGCCGGCGCGCGGACCTATGTGGCGGCCTCGGCGGTGCTGATCTCCATCGACGGTACCGAGGACAAGCCCGAGCAGTTCCAGCGCCTGCTCGGCTTCCTGCGCGAGCAGAGCGCGCGCCGCGGCAACCTGCCGGCTTTCCTGTATGGCGAGCGCCGCACCATCGAGAAGGTGCCCAGCAAGCTGCTCAAGTACGTGCATGGGTACATCTTCCTGTTCGAGGACACCAAGAGCTTCATCTCGCGCCAGGTGATGCGGGCGGCCGAAGACTACATGGCCAACCTGCTGCCGCCGTTCTTCAAGGCGCTGATCCACCACACGGCCGAATCGAACTACTCCTGGCATACGCCGGGGCATGCCGGCGGCGTGGCGTTCACCAAGTCGCCGGTGGGGCGTGCGTTTCACCAGTTCTACGGCGAGAACACCTTGCGCAGCGATCTGTCGATCTCGGTGCCGGAGCTGGGCTCGCTGCTGGACCACACCGGGCCGATCAAGGAGGCCGAGGACGAAGCGGCGCGCAACTTCGGCGCAGACCACACCTTCTTCGTCACCAACGGCACCTCCACGGCCAACAAGATCGTCTGGCACGGCACCGTGGGCCGCGGCGACGTGGTGTTCGTGGACCGCAACTGCCACAAGTCGCTGCTGCACTCGCTGATCATGACCGGCGGCATCCCGGTGTACTTCACCCCCAGCCGCAACGCGCACGGCATCATCGGCCCGATCAGCCTGGATCAGTTCACGCCCGAGTCGCTGCACCAAGCCATCGCCGCCAACCCGCTGGCCAGCAAGGCGTTCAAGGCCGGCTCCAAGCCGCGCATCGCGGTGGTCACCAATTCCACCTATGACGGCCTGTGCTACAACGCCGAGAAGATCGCCGAGGAGATCGGCAGCGCGGTCGATTTCCTGCACTTCGACGAGGCCTGGTACGCGTATGCAGCGTTCCATCCGTTCTACGAAAATCACTACGGCATGGCCAAGGGCAAGCCGCGCGAGCAGGACGCGATCATCTTCACCACCCATTCCACGCACAAGCTGCTGGCCGCGTTCTCGCAGGCCTCGATGATCCACGTGCGCAACGCGGCCACCCGCGAGCTGGATGCGGAGCGGTTCAACGAAGCCTTCATGATGCACACCACCACCAGCCCGCATTACGGCGTGATCGCCGCGTGCGACGTGGCCTCCAAGATGATGGAAGGTGCGGCCGGGCAGTCGCTGGTGCAGGAGATGCATGACGAGGCGATCGCCTTCCGCCGCGCGATGCTGCACGTGCGCGAGGACCTGGGGCGCGACGACTGGTGGTTCAGTGTGTGGCAGCCGGACAAGCTGGAGCGGTCCCTGGCCAAGGGGGATGCGCCGGCACCGCTGGTGGCCAAGCGCGAAGAGTGGTACCTGCAGCCCGACGCGCACTGGCATGGGTTTGACGGGCTGGTCGAAGACTACGTGCTGATCGACCCGATCAAGGTGACGCTGCTGACCCCGGGGCTGTCGATCGACGGCGAGATCGGCCAGCGCGGCATTCCCGCCGCGGTGCTGAGCAAGTTCCTGTGGACGCGCGGCATCACCGTGGAGAAGACCAACCTGTATTCGGTGCTGTTCCTGTTCTCGATGGGCATCACCAAGGGCAAGTGGAGCACGCTGGTAACCGAGCTGATGGCGTTCAAGGAGCACTACGACGCCAATGCGCCGCTGAGCCGGGCTTTGCCGGGGTTGGCTGCCGACTACCCGGTGGCCTATGCCGGCTGGGGCCTGCGCGACCTGTGCCAGGCGCTGCATGAGTTCAACCGGGAGTTCGCCGTGCCCAAGGTGATGCGCGAAATGTACGTGGACCTGCCCGAGCCGGTGATGACCCCGGCCGAGGCCTACGACCACCTGGTGCGTGGGCAGATCGAGCGGGTCGACATCGAGGCGATCAGCGGCCGTATCGCCGGCACCATGCTGGTGCCGTACCCACCGGGCATTCCGACCATCATGCCGGGCGAGCGCTTCGGGGCCAGCGACGAGCCGATCATCCAGTCGCTGCGCATCGCCCGCGAGCAGAACGCCCGCTTCCCGGGCTTCGAGTCGGACGTGCATGGGCTTATCATCGACCGCGATGGCGCTACGCCAACCTACAAGGTGGAGGTGCTGAAGGTCTGAGTGTGGTCAGGCCCTCGGCAAGCGATGGATACAGCACGCGAGCAGCGGGTCCTGACATTCTCGATCGCGGTGACCCTGGCCGTCAGTGCCACCGGCTTTGCCGGTGGCCTGCTGGTGGGGTCGCAGGCCATCCTGTTCGACGGCGTGTACAGCCTGGTCGACGTCGCCCTGACCCTGGTGGCGCTGTCAGTGCTGCGGCTGGTGGCGCGGGAAGAAAGCCCGCGCTTCCAGTACGGCTACTGGCACCTGGAGCCGATGGTGGAGGCACTGGGCGGGGCGATCCTGTCGCTGGCCTGCATCTACGCGCTGGCCAATTCGATCATCGGGCTGACCACTGGCGGCCATGAGGTCAAGGCCGGTCCGGCGCTGGCGTGGGCGGCGGTACTGTGTGTGAGCAACCTGGCCATGGCAGCCTTCGTGCGGACCCGCGCGCTGCGCCTGCAATCCTCCTTGCTGTGGCTGGATGTGCGGGCTTGGCTGCTGAGTGGGCTGATGAGCCTGGCGGTGGTGCTGGCATTCGTGATCGCGCTGCTGCTGCGCGGCGGCGAGCACGCACACTGGATTCCCTACCTGGACCCATTGGTGCTGGCGGCGATCAGCATCGCGGTGCTGCCGGTGCCGCTGCGCAGTGCCTGGAAGGCCATGCGCGAGGTGCTGCAGGTGGCGCCGGATACGCTGGATGCACGTGTGCAGGCGGTCATGCAGGCGTTCGTGGCCGAACACGGCTATCTGGATTTCACCAGCCACGTGGCCAAGATGGGGCGCATGCGCTTCGTCGAGATCCACATCCTGACCCATCCGGAAACGGTCATCGGCAACATCGGCAACGTGGACCGGTTGCGTGACGAGATCGCCGAACGCCTGGACGCGCGCGGCAGCGAGTTCTGGTTGACCATCGATTTCACCGCCGACCCGGCTTGGACCTGAGGCGGCATCGCTCCACTGGCGCGGCGTGGACTGCAGCATTCCACCGTGCATTGTTGACCTCAACCCAGGTTGAGGTCGAACACTGCGTGCTCCCTCCATGGATGCATGCCCCATGTTCAGTGACACCCCCGCCGCGCCCGCCGGCCTGTTCGGCTTCATCAATCCCGCGGGTCTGTATGACCCCACTGCCAACGGCTACTCGCACGTGGCGGTCGTGCGCTTGCCGGCCCGGGTGATCCACGTGGCCGGGCAGGGCGGGGAAACCGCAGACGGCGCGCTCTCGCCGCGCTTCGAGGTCCAGGTGGCACAGGCCCTGGACAACCTGGCGCTGGCCCTGGCCGCCGCCGGTGCCGGCCTGGCCGACGTGGCCAAACTCACGGTGCTGGTGGTGAACCATGACCAGGACCGGCTGGGCATTCTGTCCGCGCAGATCGGCCAACGCTGGCCACTGGGCCGGGCACCGACCTGCACGTTGATTCCCGTGCCGCGGCTGGCGCTGGACGGCATGCTGTTCGAGATCGAGGCGACGGCGTACTGCTGATCAGTAGCTCAGCCAGACGGCGCGCGCGACCGACACGTGGGTGATGTGCCCTTGGACGGCGTGGTAAGTCACTTCCAGGCCGCGCGCCAGCAGCGGCGATTCCTCGACCCGCACGCGGCAGACCAGGCGGTCGGCCAACGGGGCCTGGCAGTCGTAGCTCAGAAAGTCGACCGAGGCCGGATCGGCCGAGCGACCGCGCATGGTGCGGTTCAGGCCCGCCTCCACTGTCGCGGCGGGCACGGGGACCCCCGGCAGGTTCAATCCGGCGCTGTGCTTGAGGGTGTCGTACGGGCTCACGCAACTGCAGGTGGACGGCGAATAGCCTAACAGCACCGCGCCCGCCACCAGTGCGACCACGGCCGCCGACGACATCACCAGGATCCTGCCCATGCGAGTGCTCCGTGAGAGGGGCTGCTGTCTTGGGAAAAGCATGCTCGCACGAAGCGAATGGGGCGGCGACGGGTGGCATTGCAAGCAATATACGAAACATATATGGTGCGTATCTTCATTGCCTGGGAGACCCGCATGGGCATCGTCAACATCGACGACGAACTACACGACAACCTACGCCGCGCGAGCGGCGTCTCCGGCCGCTCGATCAACGCCCAGGCCGGCTTCTGGATCAAAATTGGCATGCTGTGCGAGATGAACCCCGGCATGAGCTACCAGGAGATCGTCAGCCGTGAACTGCGTGCGGCTGGGGTGGCACCCGGGGCGTTGCGGGTGGCCGAGGCATGATCAAGACGCTGGAAGAACAGGCCTTGATGCGCGCCTCCGGCCGTTTGCTGGCGCAGGTGTTCGAGGCGCTGGACCGGCTGCCGCTGGAAGGCATGAGCACGCTGCAGGTCAACGACTGGGTGGAGCGCTTCATCGTGGACGAACTGCAGGCGCGCCCGGCCAGCAAGGGCCAGTACGGGTTCGCCTACGTGCTCAACAGCTCGATCGACAGCGTGGTCTGCCATGGCGTGCCGTCGGCCGATGCCGTGCTGCGCAGCGGCAGTATCGTCAACCTGGACATCACCCTGGAGAAGGGCGGTTACATCGCCGATTCCAGCAAGACCTACCTGATCGGCGAGGTCGACTATGCGGCCAGGCGCCTGGTACGGGTGACCCGCGAGGCGATGTGGAAAGGCATTGGCGTGGTGCGGCCCGGCGCCACGCTGGGCGACATCGGCTTTGCGATCCAGCAGCACGCCAAGGCGCACGGCTACAGCGTGGTCAAGGAATTCTGCGGCCACGGCATTGGCCAGGAAATGCACGAGGAACCGCAGGTGCTGCATTACGGCCGGCGTGGTGACGGGCTGGTGCTGGAGCCGGGCATGACCTTCACCATCGAGCCGATGATCAACCAGGGCCGCGCGGCGATCGACATGAGCGAGGATGGCTGGACCGTGACCACGCGCGACGGGAAGCTGTCAGCGCAGGCCGAGCATACGGTGCTGGTGACCGCCGACGGGGTGGAGGTGTTGACCCTGCGCGCCGAGGAGCGTGGGCTGGTTGCGTGATGCGTGCTGTGCGTGGCCGGACGGGCGCGGGTGCTTCGCAGCCGGGCAGAGCCCGGCTCTACGGGGCGCGGGTGTTTCGCAGCCGGGCAGAGCCCGGCGCTACGGGGTGCGTGTGGAGACCAGCTTGAGGAACGCCTCGTTCTGGTAGCGGCTCATGCGCAGTTGCTGGCCGGTATCCAGGGTCACCACGTGGTGGCCGTTGAACCAGGGATGGATCGCCTTGACCCGGCGCACGTTGACGATGGCCGAGCGGTGCACGCGGGCGAAGTGGCGCGGGTCCAGGCGCGCGGCGAGGCTGGCCATGGTGTCGCGCAGCGCATGCACGCGATCGGCCAGGTGGATTTCCACGTTGTTGCCGGCCGCCTTGATCCAGACGATGTCATCCACCGCCACCAGTACCACGTGCTCGTCCACGCGCACCGGCAGTCGCTGCAGGTAATCGTCGCGCTGGCGCAGTGAATCCAGCGCCTGCAGGATCTGCACCGACGCCTGCGCGCCCACCCCGGCCGCGGCCGACAGCCGGGCCTTGGCCCGCTGCAGCGTGGCCGCGAAGCGTTCGCGGCTGAACGGCTTGACCAGGTAGTCCACCGCATTGGCCTCGAACGCTTTCACCGCGTACTGCTCGTAGGCGGTCACGAACACCGTGGCCGGCATGCGTTCGGCACCGATGGTGGCCACCACGTCCATGCCGTTGATGGCGGGCATCTGGATGTCCAGGAACACCAGGTCCGGGGACTGGTCGCGGATGGCCGCCACCGCGGACACGCCGTCGCCGCATTCGCCGACGATCTCGATGTCGGCATCGTCGCGCAGCAGGCGCACGATCGCATGTCGCGCGATCGGTTCGTCGTCGACCACCAGTACGCTGAGGGTCATGCCGGCGTCACCCCGGGGGTGAACTCGGGTGCGTCGTCGGCGCTCTCCAGCACCCGGAACGGCACCCGGATGCGGCACGCCACGCCTTCGGGCCAGAGCATGTCCAGCCGGACCTCGGCGGCATCGCCATACAGCTCTTTCAGGCGCAGCCGGGTGTTGGACATGCCGATGCCATGGCCGGCCGACTCGGACGGCTCGGTCGACAACGTGCTGTTGCGGTTGCGCACCTCGATGCACAGCACGTCGCCGTCGCGCCGCGCGTCGATTTCGACGGTGTCGCTGCCCACGCGCTGGCCGATGCCGTGGCGCAGCGCATTCTCCACCAGCGGCTGCAGGATCAGGCTGGGCACGGCGCAGTCCAGCGTGTCCGGGGCGATGTAGGTGCGGGTGGTCAGGCGGTCCTTGAAGCGGATGCGCTGGATGCCCAGGTACAGCTCGATCAGGTCCAGTTCCTGGCGCAGGGTGATTTCCTGGCCGTCGTAGTCTTCCAGGAAGGCACGCAGCAGTTCGCTCAGGCGCAGCAGCATGTCTTCGGCCGACAGCGTGTCTTCGTCCAGCAGGGTGATGATCGCGTGCAGCGTGTTGAACAGGAAGTGCGGCTGCAGCTGCGCCTTCAGCGACAGCAGGCGCGACTGCGCCAGTTCCGTGGCCAGCTGGCTGGCCTCCAGTTCGCGCCGGGCCTTTTCAGCGTGGAAGTGCAGGGCCTGCTGGATCGCAAACAGGGTCCAGTAGGTCAGCAGGCCGATGGCGAAGTGCTGCTCCAGGAAATACCCGAGCTGCTCGGCAAACCCGCTGGGCTCGAACAGGGTGGAGACCAGTGCGCCCAGCATCATCGCGGCGAATGTCACGCACAGGCTGGCCACCACCTGCGCGCCCAGCCCGTGCAGGCGCCCGGTGCCGCGCATCGGGAAACGTTCGGCGAGACGGAACACCGTCGGGGCCAGCGCCGCCCACGTGTACCACTGGATCAGCGACCAGCGCGCCAGATCCCAGAAGGGCCAGTCGGTGCGGGGCATGCCGACGTTGATGGCGTTCTGCATGGCGAACACCAGGGCCACCATCGTCCACAGGGCAATGTAGCGGGACAGGCGGATCTGGGTGCTGCCAAGGCGGATGAGCATGCTGGGGTCCTGCGCCGCGCGTGTGCGGCAGGCTCATCTTAGGCGTGGGGGGAGGGGGCGGGAAGCGCCATGACGGCCCATTACGATTGGCCCGCGCGTGGCGACGATTGGTCCCGGATCGGTTGGCGGCAGTGGGCGGGAAGCGCCTGATGCGGGTGTCCTTCACCACCCCGGAGATGCCGCCATGAATCTGATCCGCCCCGTCCTGATCTGCCCGCTGCTGGCCGTTTCACTCTTCGCTGCCGCCGACGCGAACGCCGGCGACGCACGTTACCTGGGCCTGCTCAACCGCGCCCATGACAGCGTGGTGGCACTGGAAGTGGCGCCGGCCGGCAGCGATGCGTTCGTTGCGCGCCCGATCGCGGTGCTGCCCGGTGGCGGCGGTAGCAGCGTGGTCCGCCTGGGCGACCAGGCCTGCCGCTTCGACCTGCGCATGACCTTCGGCAACGGCCGCCGCGCGGTGTATCACGCGGTGGATGTCTGCCGTGGCGATACGCTGGCCATCCAGCCGTTGCCGCGGTCGCGGACGTCGGCGTCGGTGGCCGGGCGCTGACGTCGGTTCGACAGGCCTCACCCTGGGCTATCATCGCGCCTGCGCCATCGGGGATGGCCGCGCGCGCTACGCTCGGGGGAGCAGGTATGGAAGAGATCCTGGGGCGGCTGCTGCTGATCGCATTTCTGCTGATCATCGCCAGCCTGCCATTCAATGTGGTGATGCTGCTGTGGCTGCGCCGGGATCACCCCGAGGTGTACACCGCGCTCGGGCAGCCGCACACCTTCGGCCTGGGCCGGCATCACCACGGCAATGCGGACTATGCGCGCTTCCTGTTCCTGCGCCGCCACCGGCAGCTGGGCGACGCGCGCATCTCGCGGATGGCCGATATCCAGCTTGGCCTGCTGGGCATCGGCGCGGGCGCCATGTTGCTGATGATGGTGTTGATCCTGATGTGGCGGCAGTAGCGCCACGGGTCGACCCGGCCTGCGGCCAGCAGGTCGCTACTGCAGCCCTTCAGCGGCCAGTGCCTGCTGCACCGCCGGCCGCGCGCGCACGCGGCCATACCAGCGCTGCAGATGCAGAAACCGGTCGAAATGGATGTCCGCCTTGTAGTACGAGGTGAGCCACGCTGCCTGTCCCCAGCCGATCAAGGCGAACAGATAGGCATCGGCCACGCTGAAGCGCTCCCCCATGAGGTAGTCGCGGTCGGCCAGTTGCGCGTCGATCCAGGCGACGCGCTGGTCGAGTTTCGGTCGCGCCGTCTCCGTGTACTTGCCGGCGGCCACCGGGTACAGCAGCGGAATGAAGCCCTTGTGGATCTCGGTGCCAAGGAAGCCCAGCCATTCCTGCAGGCGGTAGCGTTCAATGCTGCCCTGGACAGGAGCCAGGCCGCCTTCGGGCCGCTGGTCGGCCAGGTACTGCAGGATGGCGGTGCCTTCGCGCAGCACGCTGCCGTCGTCCAGCGCCAGTGCCGGCACGTAGCCCAGCGGGTTGACCTGCAGGTAGTCCTCGCCGTGTTCGGTGCGATGGCTGCGCGGGTCCACCCGGACCAGGGTGGCATCTAGGCCCAGTTCATTGAGCACGATATGCGGGGCGAGCGAGCAGGCCGCAGGCAGGTAATAGAGCTTCATCGGGGTATCCGGCAACAGGAATGGGGCCTCGCTGTGAGGCGTCCGGCCGCATTCTAGGCGCGCGGTATAAAAACGGAAGAAGGCACTATTGTGTGGTGTAGGTACATAACGTATACCTGTCGCCCCCTGCAGGAGCCACCATGAAAGACAACGTCTCGGGCTGTTCGGTGGAAGAAGCGATGCGCCTGCTGGGCGGACGCTGGCGCCTGCTGATCGCGTCCTATCTGCTCGACGGGGCCAAGCGCTTCAACGACCTGCGCCGCGACATGCCGGCGATCTCCCAGCGCATGCTCACCCTGGACCTGCGTGCGCTGGAAGAGGCCGGGCTGATCCGCCGCACCGTGTATCCCACCGTGCCGGTCAAGGTGGAATACGCCCTCACCGACGACGGCCGACGGCTGCAGCCGGTGGTCGAGGTGATGAAGGAGTTCGGGTTGTGGGTGAAGGCGCGCGCCGGCTCAGGGCGCGTCGCTGGCGGCGCGGAACTGCAGGACCTTGTCGATGGTGAAGCCGGGCAGCATGCCGCGAAGCTCGTCGAGCATGCCGATGCGTGAGGCCTCCGCGCTGTCTGCCGGCAACCCGGCATCCAGCGCGCGCAGGTAGGTGCCCAGACCGGCCGCCTGCAAGGCGGGCTCGCAGTACGAGGCGGCCGCCGTGGCGATTTCGGTGGCGCTGGCAGTGCTGCGGAAGTGCTGCTGGGCGTAGCCGAAGTGGCAGTCCAACAAGGCGGTCAGCGCCGGGTCCTGCGTTGTCGGCGGCGCGCTGGTCTGCGCCACGGCTGGCGCACCCAGGGCCAGGGTGACAAGCAGGGCGGCACGGAAGCGACGGGGCATTGCGGTCTCGGTCGGGCGGGTCAGTGGCGGCACGGTCAGCGCGGGGGCAGCGTCTGGACCGGGGCGACGGTGTCCAGCAGCGCCGCCACCCAGTCGATGAACACGCGCAGCTTGGCACTGACGTGGCGGTTCGGCGGAAACGCAACATACAGCGGCATGGGCGCCAGCTGCCAGTCCGGCAGCACGCGTACCAGTTCACCGTTGGCCACGTGCGCGGCGGCCATGTAGTCGGGCAGCCACAGCACGCCCAGCCCGGCCACGCCCGCGGCCAGATAGGCGTTGCCATCATCGACCGCCAGCAGATACCGCCCGTGCACGTGGCGTTGCTGGTCGTCGCGGCGCAGGGCATAGGGCAGCACCGTGCCGCTGCGCGCGCGCAGGTAGCCGACGATGCGATGGGGGCTGCTTTCCAGGTCGTGCGGGTCCAACGGCGTGCCGGCCTGCGCGAGGTAGGCCGGCGCGGCGTACAGGCCGGCCTGCAGGTCGCCGATGCGACGGGCCACCAGCGACGGCGTGGTGATCTCGCCGCCACGGATCACCGCGTCCACGCGTTCGTCGATCAGGTCGACATGGCGGTCGCTGACGCCCAGATGCAGCTGGATCTCCGGATACAGTGCATGGAAGCTGGCCAACGCCGGCGCCAGGACCAGCCGTGCCAAGGGTGCGGGCACATCCACCCGCAGGCGCCCACGCGGCGTGGCGGCGGCACCGGACAAGCTGGTTTCGGCATCGTCGATGTCGGCCAGCAGGCGCACCACCCGCTCGTAGTACGCCGCGCCGTCGGCGCTGAGGTTGACCTGCCGGGTGGTGCGATTGAGCAGGCGCACACGCAACCGCGCCTCCAGCTGTTGCACCAGCTGGGTGACCGTGGTCCGGCTCATGTGCAGGCTCTGCGCGGCCTTGGTGAAGCTGCCGGTTTCCACCACCCGGGCGAACGCCTGCATTGCGTCGAACCGGTCCATGCGGGGCGTCCGGAAGGAATTGTTTGGATTCTACAAACAGTGATGGCCGGTGTGGGGCGTTTATCACCGGGCCGCGTCGGCCTACCGTGGCGGCAGTGCAATGGATCGGCCGCATGGCCGCTGGAGAAGACGATGGCAACCCGTGACGTGGTATTCCCGCCGGGCCGGCAGGCCCTGTACGAACGCAACCGCTATTCGCCGGCGGTCCGCGCCAATGGCTTCCTGTTCGTGTCCGGGCAGGTCGGCAGCCGCGAGGACGGCTCGCCCGAACCGGTGCTCGAGGATCAGGTGCGACGCGCATTCGACAACCTCAACGCCGTGCTGGGCGCAGCCGGCTGTACGTTCGACGATGTGGTCGACGTGACCGTGTTCCTGGTCGATCCCGAGGCGATCTTCGAACGCGTCTGGGCGATCGTGCCCGAGTACTGGGGCCAGGCGCCGTATCCGACCCTGACCGGCATCGGGGTGACCTGGTTGTATGGGTTCGACGTGGAAATCAAGGTGATCGCCAAGCTGCCGGACTGAGCCGTCAGGCGTGCGGGCCGGCGGAAACGCGAGGCCGTGTGCCGATTGCGGGGCTGGCCTTCACGCGACTGCGCCAGCCGGATGGCGATAGTGCAGGGGTCATTCTGCTTCCGCGCGCGTATCTACATGCCCCTGATTCCCGAGCGCGTCCGGCGCTGGCCCCGGCCATGGCGCGTGGCGTTGTTCTCGCTGCTGGCGCTGTATGCGCTGTACCTGATGGCCGGCAACGTGTTCCTCAATACGCCGCTGTTCGATGCGGTCACCAACCGCAAGCCTGAAAAATTCAGCATGCAGACCGGGCCGGCGCTGACCCTACTGCCTGGGCACGCCGTGGTCTGGAACGTGCGCATGCGCGGGCAGGCCGGGCACACGGTCTACATTTTCCGTGCCGACCGCGCGGGCGCCTGGATCGACCTGCCGGCGCTGTTCCGCCGCGAGGTGCGCATACCGCGGATCGAGGCCACGGGCGTGGAGGCCGAGGTCGAGCGCGTGGACAAGGGCATTCCGCCGCCGCCGCGCGGCGACCGCGGCTGGACGCTGCGCTTCGATGCGATCCACAGCGACAGCATCCGCAGCGGCCGTTTCGGCACGCTCTTCATCGCCGGGCAGGGGCACGGCACGGTCGGCTTCCTCAAGCAATTGAAGGGCGGGCCGTCTGAATTGTTCGACTCCACGGCCGGGTTCGAGAAGGCCGAGGTAACCGTGGGCGGGGTACGGGTGCTCGATGACGCCCATCTTGCGGCGCGGTTCCATTTCCCGCGCCACTACCGTGACGAGGCGCCGGGCCTGCGCAAGCTGGACATCACCTGGGCACAGCTGCAGGTGGATGCGCGCAGCCGCGCCGTGGAAATCGACACCGGCGGGCCGCACGTCAGTGTCGGCAGCGCGCCGTCGAACGCCCGTCTTACCGGCGACCTGGTGCTGGACCGGGGCGCGCTGCAACCCGGCAGCCGGGTGGTGTGGCGGGTGCCGGTGCATGCCGGGGTCAACGCCGACGATCGCGGGCTGCTGGCGCTGCAGCTGGATGTGGCACAGGACATGCGCGTGCAGGCGCGGTTGCCCCGCGACCCGGAAACCGGCAGCGAACTGCATGCCGACCTGCGTATAACCGGCCGTAACATCCCGTTCCGCGCCCCGGCCGAACTGCTGCCGCGGCTGACCGGGCAGGTGCAGGGCGCATGGAAGTTCGAGTCACTGAACTGGATCGCCGATCTGTTCGTGCGCAAGCCGTGGTTCCACCTGGATGGCGGCGGCCTGCTGGAAGGCGACCTGAAGATTGCCGATGGCCAGCTGGCCGCGGGCAGTACGCTGGACATCCCGCAGGTGGCGGCCGTGGCCGAGGTGGCCGGGGTGCGGCTGCTGGGGCAGGCCAATGCACACGGCAGCATCGTGGCCGGTGAACCGGCGCAGGCGCAGCTGGACGTCAAGATTCCCGAGTTCCGCGCCGCACCGACCGGCGCGCCCAAGGCGCTGCTGTTTGATGGCCGCGCGATGGCGCTGACCCTGCGCGGCGACGCGCGCCTGCAGCAGTTGCGTGACGGCATGCGCGCGCGGCTGCGCTTCAACGATGCGCGGGTGCCTGACCTGACCGCCTACAACCGCTACCTGGGCGGCGGCACCGGCAATGTGCGCCTGCTCGGCGGCACCGGCCTGCTCAGTGGCGACGTGGAACTGGATTCGTCCGGCCGCGTGGGTACCGGTCGGGCCGACCTGCGCGGCCGTGGTGCACAGCTGCAGGTGGCCGGCATCGCCCTGCGTGGCGATGCGCAGCTGCAGGCGCGCGTCAAGCGGGCCGACTTCGATGCGAAGCAGTTCGACCTGGGCGGCACCACGGTGGCGCTGCGCAACATCCAGGTTGGCGACACTGGCGGACAGGCCAACTGGTGGGGCACGGTGGCACTGCGCCAGGGCCACATCGACGCGGCTGCGCCGTTTGAGGTTACCGCCCAGGCCGACCTGCGCCTGCGCGACGCGGGGCCGTTGCTGGGCGTGTTCGCCGAACGCAGCGCCTACCCGCGCTGGGTGCTGGGCATGCTCGATTCCGGTGAAGTGCAGGCAAGCGGGCAGCTGCGCTGGCGCAGCGGCGAAATGTGGGTGGATGACCTGCAGGCCGAGAACGAGCGGCTGTCGTTGCGGGCGCGGCTCGACCTGGCCCAGGCCCGGCGCCGGGGCAACCTGTACCTGCGCTGGGGCGTTCTGGGCGCAGGCATCGAACTGGATGGCGAGCAGCGCAAGTGGCACCTGGCCGGCGCACGCGACTGGTACGACCAGCAGCCCCGCGTGCTGCCGGCGCCCAAGGCCGCCCCCCGGTAGAGCCACGCCATGCGTGGCTGCACCCGCGCCCGCCCGCTCACGCATTGGCGCACGGGTCCGGTTGCCGTGGCGCACCCGGACGCGCCTCGTCGCCCGTTCTGGCTGCGCCGCATGCCGCCTCCCGTTTACCCGATGGGGAGGGCGCCGCGGGCGCCGTTTCCACGCCCGCCAACTGGCGCGCCAGGTCGACATTGGCGATGTGCCCGTGCAGGAACAACAGCCCGCTGTAGATGTTCATGATCGACGCTCCACTTGAGGAGCGTTGACGATAGGTGCACGATGCGAAGCGAAAAAGCGACATTTCCGCAAGCTGGCCTTGAACAGGATTCAAGTCGACATGTCCCGCATGCCCCTGCAGCCCCTGCAGAATTTCGTCACCGCCGCGCGCCTGGGCAACCTGACCCGGGCGGCGGAATCGTTGAACCTGACGGTCAGCGCGCTCAGTCACCAGATGCGCCAGCTCGAGCAGCGGCTGGGCTATCCGCTGCTGCTGCGGCAGCCCCGTGGGGTGGGCGTGACGCCGGAGGGCCAGCGCCTGCTTGAGCAGGTCGGGCCGCACCTGGATGCGATCCAGCAGGTCTTCCAGCCGTTCGGTGCACGCCACGACCGCGTGCTCACGGTCAGCGCGCTGCCTTCGATGGCCTCCAACTGGCTGGTGCCGCGGCTGGGCTCGTTCGTGGCCGCGCACCCGGAGATCGAGTTCAACCTGGAATCCAGCGAACGCCTGACGGACTTCGAACGCAACGTGCAGTGCGATGCCGCGCTGCGCGTAGGGGCCGGGCAGTGGGTGGGCGTGCACGCCGAGCCGTTGTTCGATGAGTGGTTGATGCCGATGGCCAGCCCCGCACTGGTGGAGCGCATGGGCGGCGTGGATGCGCGCCCGCTCTCGGAATGGCCGCTGTTGGGGGATCCCGATGGCGAATGGCAGCGCTGGTTCGCACAGATCGGCCAGGATCCGCCGCGCCGCTACGTGGCCATGCTCAACGATTCAGAGTCACACCATCGCGCGGCCCTGGACGGCTTCGGGGTAGCGCTGGGGCGGGTGACGCGGGCGCGGCTGCTGCTCGATTCGGGCCAGTTGGTGGCCTTGTCGCCGCACCGCTTGAAGACGCGCTGGTCGCATTGGCTGGTGTATCCACCGCGCTCGGCGACGCACCAGGGGTTCCTGTCGTTCCGGGCCTGGCTGCACGTGCAGGCAGGCGAGCATGCCCGGCACATGCAGACACTGGCACATCCCGTCGAGCTCTGACGCCGCTGTTTTTACGTACCCAGCGACGAACCGGGTGCAGCGGCCGGCAGTGGCGGGCCGGCCTGCTGTGCTTCGAGCAGGGCCAGCCGGGCCTTGACGCGCGCGTTGTCCTCGACCAGCTCGCGATAGGTACGGAACAGTAGCACCGTGCCGGTGATCCCCAGCAGCGTGGCCGCTATGCCAATCACGCCCCCCACCGTGATCAGGGACAAGACATGCGGCATGGCACTGGCGGTGAAGTACGGCAGGCCGATCACCACTCCATAGGCCAGTCCGATGATGCTGGCCAGGCTGAGCACGAGGAAGCTCGCATGACGGTGCCGTCGGTAGGCCGCCAGTTGCAGGCCAAGCAAGACCAGTTGGGCCAGCAGCGCGAAGAGGCTGAGATAGCGCGCGATGGTCATGTAGCGTTCCATTGCGTCATAGCTGTCCATGAGGTGCTCCGCCCGCCGGTGGGCCTGCCACCGCGGAAGGCCTCTGGCGGGATGGTAGGCGCGGTGGCGTGGGCGGAACAAGCTGGCCGCGTGTCCTTATGCTGCGGGGGTGGCGATGTCCTGGTAGACCACTTCGCTGCCCAGTACCTTCAGGCCCGCCGGGCCGCTGCTCAACAGCCGCTGTTCGCCGATGGCCTGCTGCCATTGCAGCTGGAACCCGGCGGCGGCCGGCAACTGCGCGGCCAGGGTATGCAGGTGACGGCGGGCCTGCGGACCGGCGCTGTCGAAGTGGCCCAGCAGCACGCCATGCTGGTGCACGATCAGGCGGTGGCTGCTCATGCGGACACCGCCCCGGCAAAGGCCGCATCGGCACCAGGCGCTGGCGTCGGCAGTGCATCCAGCCACGCGGCGAACAGGTCTCGTGCGGCGGCCGCCAGTGGCGCGGCGTACCGGGCGGCCTGTTCGCGCAGGGTGCGGGGATCAATACCCGCACCCTGCAGTTCGTCGGCATGGCCGATCAGCCAGGTGTCGATGCGGGTGGCGTCGACCTCGGGATGGCACTGCAGGGCCAGCAGGTGGTGGCCGATGGCGAACGCCTGCTGCGCGCAGGCGGGCGTGGCCGCCAGGCGCTGTGCACCGTCGGGCAGGGTGAAGGTTTCGCCATGCCAGTGCAGCACCGGGATACCCACCAGGGCCCGCAGTGGCGAGGCCAGCCCGGCATCGGTCAGCGACAACGGCGCGAAGCCGATTTCCTTCGCGCCCATCGGCGTCACGCTGGCGCCGAGTGCGCGTGCCACCAGCTGCGCGCCCAGGCAGATGCCCAGCGTCGGGCGGTGCGCGGCCAGGCGGGAGCGGAGCAGGGCATGCAGCACGCGCAGATGCGGGTAGGCGTGGACGTCGTTGGCGCTGATCGGGCCGCCCAGCACGATCAGCAGGTCGGCGCTCTCGGCGTCGTCCAGGCGGTCGATGCCGGCCTGCAGCACCTGCAGCTGCCAGCCGCGTGCGGCCAACAACGGGGCCAGTATCCCCGCGTCTTCGAACGCGACGTGTTGGATCGCCACGGCCTTCATGACGTGCCCTCGGCGGCGGCGGTGGGCCAGTAGAAACTGTCCGGGGTGGCGCGCGCGCCGAAGATGGCCTGGCCCACGCGCACCACGGTGGCGCCTTCTTCGATGGCCAGGTCGAAGTCGCCGGACATGCCCATCGACAACTCGTCCAGGACGATTCCCTCGGGCAGGCCGGGCCGCAGGCGGTCGCGCAGTTCGCGCAGGCGGACGAAGCACGGACGCACCTGGTCCGGGTCGGGCGAGAAAAGCGCCAGCGTCATCAGCCCGCGCACGCGCAGCCGGGGAAAGGCCGGCAACTGCTGCACGAAGTCGGCCACCGCGATCGGGTCCAGGCCGTACTTGCTGGCCTCGCCGGAGGTGTTGACCTGCACGAACACGTCCAGCGTGCGCTGTTCCAGCGCCAGCCGGCGGTCCAGCGCTTCGGCCACGCGGAGGCTGTCCAGTGCCTGGAACTCACTGGCGAAGCGCGCCACGTCGCGGGCCTTGTTGGTCTGCAGGTGGCCGATCACCGACCAGCGGATCGGCAGGTCGGCCATGCCGTCGGCCTTGGCCTGCGCCTCCTGCACCTTGTTCTCGCCCAGTTCGCGGCAGCCGGCGTCCCAGGCCAGGCGCAGCCGTGCCTGGTCGACAGTCTTGCTGACTGGCAACAGGCGCACGCCGGCCGGATCGCGGCCGGCACGTTCGCACGCACGCGCGATGCGGTGGCGCACCGCCTCCAGGTTGTGGGCGATGGCGTCGACGGTGGTGGCCTGCGGCCAGTCGGGGCGTGCGATGGGCATGGGGAGCTCCTGAAGCGAGGGCGGCTGCACGGGCGGTCCGGCACGTGCAACACTGTCCCGGGACGATCCGTATATTGGCATAGGACAAAATGAAAATCACCGGCCAGACCGCCAGCGCGGTGTTCGACAGCATCCTCCAGCAGATCCTCAGTGGGGCGCTGGTACCGGGCCAGCTGCTGCCGCCGGTCCGCGACCTGGCCCTGCAGCTGCAGATCAACCGCAATACGGTGGCCGCCGCCTACAAGCGGCTGGACGCGGCCGGGCTGGCGCAGACCCAGGGCCGGCGCGGCACGGTGGTGACCGCGCCGCCGGCGGTCGGTGCCCAGGAGGGCAGCATGGGCGGTTCGGCGTTGCACGACCTGTCCAGTGGCAACCCCGACCCGCAGTGGCTGCCGGACCTGCGGGGGTTGTTGCCGGAACGGGCTCCGCGCCTGTACGGCACCCCCACCATCGACCCGCAGCTGGAGCGGTTGGCACGGGCGCAGCTGGACCCGGATTGTCCGCCTGGGTATGCGCTGGAACTCAGCCATGGCGCGGTCGATGCGATCGAGCGGGTGCTGGGTAGCTGGCTGGTGCCCGGCGACCGCGTGGCGGTGGAGAATCCATGTTTTCTCGGCAGCCTCAACACCCTGCGCGCCGGCGGGCACGCCACGCTGGCGGTGGCCATCGATGAACACGGCATGGTGCCGGCGGCGCTGGCGGCGGCGCTGGATGCCGGTGCGCGTGCGGTGCTGCTGACCCCGCGCGCGCACAACCCGACCGGCGCCAGCCTCAGCCAGCGCCGCGCGCGCGAACTGCGCCAGGTGCTGGAACGGCATCCGCAGGTGCTGGTGCTGGTGGACGATCATTTCGCATTGTTGTCGCAGCAGCCGTACCACTCGGTGATCGCCCCGCGCACGCGGCGCTGGGTGCTGGTGCGTTCGCTATCCAAGGCGCTCGGGCCGGACCTGCGCCTGGCGATGCTGGGCTGCGACGCCGACACCGCCGCACGCCTGCGCCTGCGCATGGCCCCCGGCACCGGCTGGGTCAGCCACCTTCTGCAGGATGCGGCAGCCGCGGCGCTGGGCTCGGCGCGGCTGATGGCGCGCGTGGCCAAGGCCGGGCGCGACTATGCGCAGCGTTGCCAGGTGTTGCAGCAGGCACTGGGCGAGCAGGGCATCCAGACCCCAGCGGTGATGGATGGGTTGAACCTGTGGGTGCCGCTTGCCGCCGACAGCCAGCCGCTGGTGCTGGCGCTGGCCCAGCGCGGGTGGCAGCTGCGCGGCGGCGAGGTGTTTGCCGTGCAGCCGGGCGTGCACGGCCTGCGCATCACCACCGCCATGCTGGCCGCCGGCGACGCGCGCCGCGTTGCGCTTGATCTACGCCAGGCGCTGGAGGATCACGGCGCGCTGGGGGTACTCGGGCGCACGTAGTGCGACTGGCCGTTGTCGCCGACGAAGATCAACTCCGGCTTGCCCTGCCAGGAAGTGAGCATGGCCCCGGTGCTGTTCTGGTGCTTGATCACCAGGGTGGCACCGCGATCCGGGTTGGCGGTGACCTTGAATACTTCGGTGGTGCCGCTGGCATCGTCCAGGGTGAGCATGGCTTCATCCCCGACATCGGCAGTGCCGTAGACGCCGCGTTCGGAACCGTCGGCGCCGAGCAGGATCAGCCCTGACAGCGGCGATGCGCGCGGCCCCTGCGAGATGCCCTTGCTGAGCGCGTCGGGCACCGGTGCGCCAAGAATCACCCGGGCCTGTCCGGCGCTGTCCTGGATGACCAGCCCGCGTGCGGTGATCACCCGGTCGTGGGCCTGGCTCTGGTGCAGGCGGATGCCGGTCCAGGCGGAAACGACAAGCGCAAGGCTGGAGACAACCAGCGTGGTGAGGGTGAGTGCGCGTGACATTGGCGGCTCCAGATCCTTGGAAGCTCGCGACCATACCGCAATGATTGATTGCGACACCAGTCGGGAAAGTCTGTATTTGCAGTGATCGTGAAGTTGGTCACGTGTTGCGGCGCGGCATCAATGGAAGTCCCGACTGTGCGTGCGCACGCCTTCGATCAGGGAATCGATGTTGTACATCTGCCGCACGATCAGGTGCTGCACGCCATCCACGCGTTCCAGTCGGCCGTCGATCTGCATCATCCGCGCTTCCACCAGCACCCGGTGCTGGCGGTCGGCGGTCTTGCGCCAGACCACGGCGTTGACCATGCCGCATTCGTCTTCCAGGGTCAGGAAGGTGACCCCGCTGGCGGTCTGCGGGCGTTGGCGCATGCGCACCAGCCCGGCAAACCGCACGGCGCGCCCATGCGGCAGGGCGGCCAGTTCGTCCGAGCGCGCGCAGCGGCGCTGGCGCAGCTGCGCGCGGATGAAGGCCACCATGTGCCGGCCCAGGGTGGTGCCGGTGCTGTTGTAGTCGGCCTGCATGTCCTCCAGCGCACTGGGCGGCGGCAACGGCACGCTGGCTTCCACGGTGGCCCGCGCGGTGTCGAACAGCGGCAACGGTTTTTCCACGCCGGACACTTCCCAGCGCGCGCGATGGCGATGGCCGCTCAACCCCTTCAACGCCCCCGCATCGGCCAGCAGGCCCTGGTGGCGGCGATCCAGCCGCGCGCGCTGGCTGAGGTCGGCCACGCTGTCGAACGGCTGCCGCGCGCGTGCCTGTACCAGCGCGGTGGCCACCGCTTCGCTGAAGCCATCGACCAGGCGCAGGCCCAGGCGGATGCCGAACGGGCGGTCGGGCGCCGTGGGCGGCAGCAGCGTGCAGTCCCAGTCGCTGTGGCACACATCCACCGGCAGTACCGGCACGCCGTGGCGGCGCGCGTCCTGCAGGATCTGGTCGGGGGTATAGAACCCCAGCGGCTGGCTGTTGATCAGGCTGGCGGCAAACGCCGACGGGTGGTGGCACTTGAGCCAACAGCTGACATAGGTGATCAGCGCGAAACTGGCCGCGTGGCTTTCCGGGAAGCCATAACTGCCGAAGCCCTTGATCTGCTCGAACAGGCGTTCGCCGTATTCGCGGCTGTGGCCACGGGCGGCCATGCCGGTGAGCAGGCGGTCGCGGTGCGGCTCCAACCCGCCATGGCGTTTCCAGGCCGCCATCGAACGGCGCAGCGCGTCGGCCTCGCCTGCGGTAAAACCGGCCGCGGCTACCGCCAGCTGCATCACCTGCTCCTGGAACAACGGCACGCCGAGGGTGCGCTTGAACACCTTCTCCAGCTCGGGCGGGTAGTCGATTTCCTCGATGCCTTCTTCCTTGAGCTTCCTGCGCCGGTTCAGATAGGGGTGGACCATGTCACCCTGGATCGGGCCGGGACGCACGATCGCCACTTCGATCACCAGGTCGTAGAAACAGCGCGGCTGCATGCGCGGCAGCATGGCCATCTGCGCACGCGATTCGATCTGGAACACCCCCAGGGTGTCGGCGCGGCAGATCATGTCGTAGGTTTTCGTGTCGCCGGGGGGAATATCGGCCATGCCCATCAAGGGCGCGCCGTGCGCGTGCAGCATGGCCAGGCATTTGCGCACGGCGGTGAGCATGCCCAGCGCCAGGCAGTCCACCTTCATCAGCCCGGTGGCGTCCAGGTCGTCCTTGTCCCACTGGATCACGGTGCGGTCGGCCATGGCCGCGTTCTCCACCGGCACCAGCGTGGACAGCGGGTGCTCGGAAATCACGAAACCGCCCGGGTGCTGGGACAGGTGGCGCGGGAAATCGACCAGTTCGCTGGTCAACGCCACCACCCGCCGCATCAGCGGCGTGTCCGGGTCGAAGCCGCGCTCGCGCAGGGCCTCGGGCAGCGGCTCGTGGCTGCTCCAGCGGTCCAGGCAGGCGGCCAGTTCGTTGACCTGGTCCGGCGGCAGGCCGAGCACGCGGGCCACGTCGCGCACCGCGCTGCGGCCACGGTAGCTGATCGCCACCGCGGTCAATGCAGCGCGTTCGCGACCGTAGCGGTTGAACACGTACTGCAGCACTTCCTCGCGGCGCTCGTGTTCGAAGTCGATGTCGATGTCCGGCGGTTCGTCGCGCTCTTCGGAGATGAAGCGCTCGAACAGCAGTTCCATCTCGCTGGGGTCGATCTCGGTCACGCCCAGCACGTAGCACACCGACGAATTGGCGGCCGAGCCGCGGCCCTGGCATAGGATCTGCTGGCTGCGCGCGAAGCGCACGATGTCGTGCACGGTGAGGAAATACGACTCGTACTGTTTCTTGTGGATCAGGTCCAGTTCGTGTTCGATCTGCGTGCGTTGTTTGGCCGTGGCGCCTGTCTTCCAGCGCCATTGCATGCCGTCCTCCACCAGCGTGCGCAGCCAACTGGCCGGATCGTGCCCGGCCGGGATCAGTTCGCGCGGGTAGGTGTACTGCAGCTGCTTGAGGTCGAAGTGGCAGCGGTCGGCGATACGCACGGTTTCGGCCAGCAAGGCCGGCGGGTACAGCGCGGCCAGCGCCTGGCGGGTGCGCACATGCCGTTCGCCGTTGGCAAACAGCCGCCAGCCGGCATCGGCGATGGTGCAGTGGTGGCGGATCGCGGTGAGGGTGTCCTGCAGGGCGCGGCGGCGGCGCACGTGCATGTGTACATCGCCGCTGGCCACCAGCGGGATGGCGTGGTCACGACCGAAGCGTTGCAGCGCGGCCAGGCGTTGCCTGTCATCGGCCTCCCGGTGCAGCTCCACCGCCAGCCACAGCCGCCGTGCGAAGCGCGCCTGCAGCCAGGCGGCGTCATCGGCGTTGGGCGCGCGGTCCAGCCACAGGCACAGCAGGCTGTCGGGCAGCGCATCCAGATCCTCGCGCAGGCAGCGGTACTCGCCCTTGGGCGCGCGTCGGCGACAGGTGGTGATCAGCTGGCACAGGCCGGCATAGGCGGCCAGGTCGGTGCACAGCAGCACCAGCTTGGGGCCGTCGTCGAGCTGGAACTCCGCGCCGGTGATCAGCGCCAGGTCGTGCTTTTTCGCTGCCTGCCAGGCCCGCACGATGCCGGCCAGCGAGCATTCGTCGGTGATCGCCAGCGCACGGTAGCCCTGGCCCTTGGCGCGTGCGAACAGTTCCTCGGCGATCGACGCGCCGCGCTGGAAGCTGAAGGCCGACAGGCAATGCAGTTCGGCGTAGTCGGGCAGGGCGGCGCTCATGAAAACCAGCCGTGCAGCATCCACGGCCCGCCGCGCCCATCGGCGCTGGTATAGGCCCAGCCGCGCTGGCCCTGGCCGGTTTCGATCACGTAGTAATCGCGGCGGATATCGCCTTCATCCCACCAGCCCGATTCGATCCGCTCCGGCCCGGACACGATGCGCAGGTGCGGGTCGAGCAGTGGCTGCGGGCGTGGCAGCAACCAGCCCGGGCGCACGGGCAGGACCGGCGGCGGGCCTTTGGGCGCACCGTGGGCATCGCCGCTGGCACGTTCGGGGCGATGTTCGGCGCGCAGCCCCAGGCCCTGTACCGCGTCATCGCCCAGCCGGGCGCGCAGCCGCTCGCGTACCTGTTCCCAGGGCATTGCCTGTTGCGGGCGGGGGTCGAACAGGTCGCGTGCGGCTGGCACGAACGGCGGCAGGTGGTCGGCCTGCAGGCGCAGGCCACGGCTGCCGGCGGGCAGCTGCAGGTGGTCCACCCGGTTGCGCGCCAGTTCGAACAGCATGGCCGCATCGCGCTCGGGCGCGAGCAGGCCGATGGCCAGGCAGGTGTCCGGGTGCTGGTCGTGTTCGAACCACAACGTGAAGCGCTGCACGCCGCCATCGCGCGAACACAGGAAGGCCGCCAAATCGCCGGTGAGCCGGCGCAACGGGAACAGCAGCGCCTGGGTGGACTCGATCTCGTACTCGAACTCGATGCGTGCGTCGAAGCGGTCCGGCGGCTGGTAGTAGCGCAGCGGCGGCGTGCTGATCCCGCGCAGCGCATCCAGGTGGGCCAGGACCGTCGGCGGGAAACGCCGCGCCAGGCTGTCGCGCGGCAACTGGAAGGCCGCACCCAGCGTGCGCAGGCCCGAGCGTGCCAGCACCGTGACCGCCTCGGCCGGCAGCCCGCTGTGTTCAATCGGCACCTGCGCCAACGTGGCATCCAGCTGTTGGGCCTCCACCCCCAGCCGTGCATGCACGCGGGTCAGCACCCAGGCCGCATGCGGGTTGGGTGCGGCCACCAGGCGATGGCGGAAGCCGAGGTCCTTGAGGCCCTCGCACAGGCGCTTTTCGATCGCGGGCCAGTCACCGAACAGCGCGCGGCTGGCGCCGATCTCCAGCGCCAGCGCATGCGGGAAGGCCAGGCTGACCTGCGAGCTGATGCCATACAGCCAACTGGCCAGCAACTGCCGGGTGGCCTGTTCGGCGTGCGGGTCGTGCTCGACGGTGCGCATGTCGCGGGTGAGGACCTGCGCAGCCGACAGCAGCATGCCGCGGCGCAGCCCAAGCTGGCGCGCCGCCGGACTCACCGCATGCAGTACGCGGCGCTGCGCCGGACCGCTGAGCAGCACCAGTGGCACCGACGGATCGGGCTGCTGGCGCAGGGCGGCATCCAGCGCCAGCTGTGGCAGCAACAGGCAGGCCCAGTGCACGGCAGCCGCTCAATGCGCCAGGGCCAGCGGCAACGGCTGCGCCGGGGCCATGCCGCCGCGGCACTTGAGCACGCGCACCTGGCCATGCTCAAGCTGCAGCCGCAGCGGCGCCGGCGAGGCGTTGCGTGCCTGGCGCAGGTCGCGGAAGGCGAACCCCAGGCACTGGCCGGTTTCGGCGGCCACCTGCAGCCGGCGCAGGGCGCGGTCGTCGGCCTGCTGCGGCCAGCACAGCACGGCCGCACAGGCGGCAGAGCGCAGGCACTGTTCGGCGGCCCACAAAGCATCACGCGGCGTTGCCCGCACCACTTGGACCTGGTTCAAGGCCAGCCCGGCACCGGCCCAGCCCGGCGCATGCGGCAGGTAGGGCGGGGCAACCAGCACGATGGTCTGCTGCTGCTGGCTCAGCCGCGCCAGGGTGGGCCAGACCAGCGCCAGCTCGCCTTGCCCCGGCGCGGCCAGCAGCACCTCCGACAGCGCCGCTGGCGGCCAGCCGCCCCCGGGCAGGCGGGCGTCCAGCGCCGGGTGGCCGGTAGGGTGTGGGGCCGTGGCCGGCGGCATGGCCTGCGGCCTGCCGCGCCAGACCTGCCGGCTTTCCAGCAACTGGTCCAGGGCTACAACCGCGCCCATCAGCGCACCTCCCGGGAGGGCTGGCGCAGGTGGGCAGGGGCGGCAAGGCGGGGCATGGCGGGCAGTATCGGCAGGGGCGGTGTCAGGGGCTGAGACCGACAATCCTACCGGCAATTAGTAAAAATGCTAACGGTTCGCGCGCCGGCAGTTTGAACGCAGCCGGGGTGATGAACGCTTCAGTCACTGGCCGCTCCGGTGGTCGCGGCGGGATGCGCGGTTTGTTCAAGCCGGGCTGCGCCGTTGTCGCGAGCATGGCCGCTCCTTTGTATGGAGCAGGTCGATGAAGCGATGGTGGTTGGCGGTGTATGCGCCGGGAATGCTGTGGGGATTCGTGGGAATGGCCACGTGGTGGGTGGGCTATGCAGCGGGGTCGGCGCTGTGGCTGCTGCCGGGGTTGGGCCTGGCCATCGCGCTGTCGTGGCTGGCCGAGCGCTGCTGGCCCTATGACCCGGCCTTCAACGCCCCCCAGGGCGATGCGGGCCGCGACGCCCTCCACGCACTGGTGAACGAAGGATTGAACCTGCTGGCGATCGGTGCGATTCCGCTGGTGGCCGCGTGGGTGCCGTGGCAGCTGTGGCCGACGCACTGGAGTGTTGTCGCGCAGGTGGTGCTGGCGATTGTTGCCGCGGACCTGGGCATCACCCTGGTGCATTACGCGAGCCATCGCTGGGCCTGGTTGTGGCGGTTGCATGCGGTCCACCACAGCGTGACCCGCATGTATGGGTTCAACGGGTTGATGAAACACCCGTTGCACCAGACGGCCGAAGCATTGGGCGGGGTGCTGCCGCTGCTGTTGCTGGGCATGCCGTACCCGGTGGCGGCCGTGCTGGCCTTCGCCATTGCCATCCAGCTGCTGCTGCAGCATTCCAACGTGGACATGCGGCCGGGCTGGCTGGGCAAGGTGATGGCGTGGGCGCCGCTGCATCGCTTCCACCACATGCGCTATGGCAAGGCAGGCGACGTCAACTTCGGGTTGTTCCTGACCGTCTGGGACCACCTGCTGGGGACGGCTTTCGATGCCGATTACCGGATGCGCGTGGACGACCTGGGGATTGGCAGCCAGCCAGCCTATCCACGGCGCTACCTGGGGCAACTGCTGGCGCCGTTCCGCGCGCTGCCGCACGCGCCGGAACCGCCGCCGCCGCCGGGGCTGGATCAGTCGCCGCGATAATGCTGCAGGTGCAGGCCAGCCAGGTGGCCGGCCTGCACGCCGAACATGCGCCGCAGGCTGCGCGAGAAGTGCGCAAGGTCGGCGAAGCCGGCGGCATGTGCGCTGGTGGTCAGGCTGTGTCCCTCGATCACCTGCACCAGCGCCTGGCGTAACCGGCGCCACAGCACCAGGCCACGCAGCGACACCGCCAGGTCCTGCTGGAAGCGGCGGTGCAACTGGCTTTCGGACAGGTGTGCGGCCGCTGCAATGGCCGGGGCCGCGATGCGCTCGGGCAGCCGCGCGTCCAGTGCGGACAGTGCCGCCTGCAGCCGGCGGTCCAGCGGCGCGCGCGCGACCAGGGCCGACAGGCAGGGCAGCAAGGCCTGCGGATCGCAGGGAAGCGATGGCAGCTGGGCCTGCAGCTTCTGCAGGTCGACATGGCTGGGTTCAATCCATACCGTGCAGCCGCGCAGCGGCACGCCGCGCACCGCATGCGACTGGAACGAAGGCAGCACCAGGCGCGTGCCGCGCTGCAGCCCGTGTTCGTTCTCCACGGTCCATTGCCCGGCCTCGGCCAGCAGCACCTGGTGGGCGTAGTGGGCATGCGCACCGGTGGCACCGGCATGGCCCTGCAGCACGGCGAAATGCGGGCCAAGCAACACTGCGCCAGACCACTGCCCGTTCACTGCCGTGGACGCATTCACCGCACACTCCGCATCGTTCACCCCTTGCACCTGCTGCGCAGGGTAGCGGAAACCGTCCACCACGCGCCCAGCGCAAGCAACGAAACCAGGGCGCCGGCAGTGCAGACGCCGCTCCAGCCATACGCGGCATACAGGCTGCTGCCCAGCAGCGCACCGATCCCGCTGCCGGCCGCATAGAACAGCATGTAGGCGGCGATCACCTGCGCCTGCGCGTTGGGCGCGGCGGCCAGGATCAGGCTTTGGTTGGTCACGTGCAGTGCCTGTACCGCCAGATCCAGCAACAGCACGCCCAGTACCAGCCAGCCCAGGTGCAGCGGCAACGCCGCCAGCGGGGCCCAGCTCAACAGCAACAGCAGCAGCGCAGCAAAGGAAACACGGTCGGCATGGCCGCGATCGCTCCAGTGCCCGCTACGCGCGGCGGCCAACGCGCCGAGCAGGCCGACCAGTGCGAACGCACCGATGGCGGTATGGCTGAGCGCATGCGGCGGTGCGCTCAACGGCAGCGCCATGCTGCTCCAGAACAGCCCGAACGCGGTGAACAGCAACAGCCCGAGTACGCCGCGTCGGCGCAGCACCGGCTGCTGGCGCAGCAGAGTGATCAACCCGATCCGGGGCGCGGCATCGGCCACCGGCAGCCGTGGCAGGCGCAGCCACAGCACCGCGCCGCTGACCACCATCAGCACCGCCGACAGTACATACACCGCACGCCAGCCCGCCAGGTCGGCCACGCCACCGGCCACCACCCGGGCCAGCAGCAGGCCGATCACCACGCCGGCCTGCGCGGCACCCACCACGCGGCCGCGCTCATGCGGGCCCGCCGCGGCGGCGGCATAGGCAATCAGCCCCTGGGTCATCGCGGTACCGAGCAGGCCTACCGCCAGCATGCCCAGCAACAGCGCGGTGGCGTTGCCGGCCAGGGCGACGCCCAGCAGGGCCACGACCAGCGCCACGCTCTGCGCCGCCATCAGGCGCCTGCGCTCCAACCGGTCACCCAGCGGCACCAGCCACAGCAGCGCGATCACCGAGCCGAGCTGGGTGGCGGCGATGACCGCGCCGATCCGGGCGGTGCCGATGTGCAGGTCGGCGGCCAGCGCATCCAGCAGCGGTTGGGCGTAGTAGACGTTGGCCACGCTGAGCCCGGCGGCGCAGGCGAACAACAACAGCAGGGGCGTGGCGGTACGGGGCAGCGGTGCGGCGACGAACATCTGATGGTCTCAAAATAGAACCAGTTGATTCTGGATGATCTGGTTCTAAAATAAAACCACTTAGGGAGGTGCCCCATGCACGACGAGCCCAACGCCACCTGCCCGGTGGCCCGTGCGCTGGACCTGATCGGCGACCGCTGGTCGCTGCTGATCGTGCGCGATGCCTTCGATGGGGTGCACCGGTTCAGTGATTTCCAACGCAGCCTGGGCATGTCGCGCAGCATGCTCAGCCAGCGCCTGCAGGCGCTGCAGGAGTCCGGCGTGCTCGCCCAGCAGCCGGCGGCCGATGGCAGCCGGTACCACGACTACGTCCTGACACCGAAAGGGCAGGCGCTGTTCACGCTGGTGGTGGCGCTGCGGCAGTGGGGCGAAGCGTTCCTGTTCGCCGAACATGAACCACGTTCGCAGCTGCTCACCCTGGCCGACGGCCAGCCGTTGGCGCCGCTGCTGCCGCAGGACAGGGAAGGGCGGGTGCTGGCGGCCGCGGCAACGCACGTCGTCAAGCCCGCCACGCCGTGATCGACGGGGCGGCCCTACGCCGACGAAACTGAACACGCTGTTGACAGGGATGAACAGGGTGGACGACTCTTCTCCGGATGGGTGCCGCCTGCGGCGCCCACCGGGCAGGGTGGCTGTATCGACGGGCGGAGGGGCCTGGTCGTAGCTGCATTGCCTGGTAGTACCCGATACCGGCCTGCAAGGCGCCGGCATCCGCCATCTTGGCGCTGCACCCTTCTGCGGCACGACTCCCTGGATTTTTTGCGCAAGCAAAGGTGTTTCGCCCGCTTATGAAAACGATTACAAAGCCACTGGCCCTGACGGCCGCCATCACGCTCTCGCTGGCCGCCTCGGCCTGGGCCGCGCCCACCGCCGCCACCGCCGGTACCGACGCCTTCACCGTGCTCAGCCTGGAACAGGCGCCGAAATGGCTCAATGCCGCCGACGTTGCGGCCCAGCTGCAGGCCATGAACGTGGACGCGCTGACCATCGGCAACGTGCACCGCGAAGCGGACACCAGCGGCACCAGCCACGTGCCGGATCCGCTGGAAGCGCTGGCCGACCAGCTGGGTTACACCTACCGCTTCGTCAGTGCGGACCCGGCGTCGGCCGAGCGCCGTGGCAGCATCGTGATCTCGCGTCTGCCGGTGGAAGCGGAGTCGGGCATCGAAGCCCCGGGCATGAACTACCTGCGCCTGAATGACGGCCGCCACGTGGTGGCGCTGTACACCCATACCGCCGCCGCCGATGGCGCGCGCTTCAAACAGCTCATCGATGCCTCGCGCGTGGGCGCGCCGGCCGTACTGCTGGGTGCCAACGATGCCGCCGTGAACGGCTTCGACGCCAACGGCGACGTGGCCCGCTCCAACGGGTTCCAGTCGGCCTCCAGCACCGCGGTCAAGCTGCGCATCGATGCCGACAGCCCGGCCATCGCCGGCAAGCTGCTGACCCTGGGCTACGCCGCGCCGGTCGGCGGCGACACGCCGTGGATGGACACCTCGCTCAACGCCGACGCACGCGCCCGGCTGATCGTGGCGAAGATGACCGACGACGAGAAGTTCCAGATGCTGCACAGCTACTTCGGGCTGGGCAAGGATGGCGGTCCGCTGCCGGAAGGCGCGGTCGGTTCGGCCGGTTTCGTGCCGGGCGTGGCACGCCTGGGCATTCCGTCGCAGCAGTCGGCCGATGCCGGCGTGGGCGTGACCAACCCGGGCGGCATCCGCAAGGGCGACCACGCCACGGCGATGCCGTCCGGCCCGTCCACCGCGTCCAGCTGGAACCCGGAAGTCGCCTTCGCCGGTGGCGCCACCATGGGCCGCGAGGCCTGGCAGCAGCGCTTCAACATCCTGCTGGCCGGCAGCGTCAACCTGCAGCGCGATCCGCGCAACGGCCGCAACTTCGAGTACGCCGGTGAAGATCCGCTGCTGGCCGGTCGCCTGGTCGGCGAGTCGATCCGCGGCGTGCAGAGCCAGCACGTGGTGTCGACGATGAAGCACTTCGCGCTCAACGACATGGAAACCTCGCGCAATTTCCACAGCGCCGAGATCGGCGAGCAGGCCATGCGCGAATCGGACCTGCTGGCGTTCGAAATCGCACTGGACATCGGCAAGCCCGGTTCGGTGATGTGCTCCTACAACCGCATCAACGGCATCTACGGCTGCGAGCACGACTACCTGATGAACCAGGTGCTCAAGCAGGAGTGGAAATTCCCCGGTTTCGTGATGTCCGACTGGGGTGGCGTGCACAGCGGCTCGAAGGCGGCGCTGGCCGGTCTGGACCAGCAGTCGGCCGGCGAAGTGTTCGACAAGGCCGTATATTTCGATGAACCGCTGCGCCTGGCCGTCAATGGCGGCGTGGTGCCGCGTGCGCGTCTGGACGACATGGTGTCGCGGATCCTGCGCGCGATGTTCGCCAACGGCAATTTCGACCTGCCGCCGCAGCACCAGCCGATCGATGACGCCGCCGGTTTCGCCGCCGCGCAGCGCACCGTGGAAGAGGGCAGCGTGCTGCTGCGCAACGCCAACAACGTGCTGCCGCTGGGCCCGGAGATCAAGCGCATCGTCATCATCGGTGGCCACGCCGACAAGGGCGTGATCGGCGGCGGTGGCTCGTCGATGGTGGGCTGGACCGCCAAGGGCACCAATGCGGTGCCGGGCGTGCTGCCGACCACCTGGCCGGGCCCGGTGATCTTCCATCCGTCCTCGCCGCTGGAAGCCCTGCGCGCCGAGCGCCCGGACGCCAGCATCGAATACGTGGACGGCCGCGATGTGGCCGCCGCCGCGCGCGCTGCCGCCGCCGCCGATGTGGCGATCGTGTTTGCCACGCAGTGGTCGGCCGAATCGGTCGACCTGCCGCACATGAAGCTGCCCGACAACCAGGACGCGCTGATCGCCGGGGTGGCCAAGGCCAACCCGAAGACCGTGGTGGTGCTGGAAACCAACGGCCCGGTCGAGCTGCCGTGGCTGCAGCAGGTGCCGGCGGTACTGCAGGCGTGGTACCCGGGCATCCGGGGTGGCGAAGGCATTGCCGCGCTGCTGACCGGCAAGGTCAACCCGTCCGGCCGCCTGCCGGTGACATGGCCGGTGGATGCCAGCCAGCTGCCGCGCCCGGAAGTGAACGGCCTGGGCTTCAACCCCAAGCACAAGCCGGACGACACCATCGACTACAACATCGAAGGGGCCAACGTTGGCTACAAGTGGTTCGCGGCGAAGGGTCTGACCCCGCAGTTCGCGTTCGGCCACGGCCTGTCCTACACCACCTTCACGTATGAAAACCTGAGCGCCACCTCGATGGGCCAGCGCCTGGTGGCCACGGTGGACATCCGCAACACCGGCAAGGTTGCCGGTGCGGACGTGGCCCAGCTGTACCTGAAGATGCCTGAAGGCAGCGCCACGCCGATCCGCCTGATCGGCTTCCAGAAGGTCACGCTGCAGCCGGGCGAATCGCGCCGGATCCGCATCGAGGCCGAGCCGAAGACGCTGGCCAGCTTCGACACCGCCGACAAGCAGTGGAAGATCGCCGAAGGCCGCTACGAACTGCAGCTGTCGCGCTCGGCCAACGAGCCGGTGGAAACCAGCGCGTTCGTGCTCGGTGATGAAGTAGTGCGTTGAGCAACGGCAGGTACCGGCCTACGGTCGGTACCTGCCGCGATCAACCGGGTAAGTGCTGGCGCAGGTGCGCCAGCAACAGCTGCACCCGTCGCGAAGGATGTGCGGTGTTGGGAAACACCGCATATACCCCCTGGCGCGGAAAGCGGTGCCCGCGCAGGATCGGCAGCAGCCGGCCTGACGCCAGATCCTCGGCAATCAACCACTGCGGCAGCACCGTCGCCCCGGCCCCGGCCAGCGCGAACGCACGCAGCGTGGACGCATTGTCCACCGTGACCACCGCATCGGCGGGGTTGCTGGCAAACATCTGGTCGCTGCCATCAGGGGCGATCAACGGCAGGTCCGCCAGACGCGGATAGCCCAACCGCGGCAGCGTACGCACCCAGTCCGGGTCGTCACGCGCGGCTTCATCAGGCAAGCCCGCCAACACCGACGGCGCGGCCACCGCACACAACGCATGCTCATCGAGCAGGGTGGCGCGCAGCTCGGAATCGGCCATGCGCCCCAAGCGGATCGCCAGGTCGAAACGTTCGGGAATCAGGTCGGCATGCGCCGGCGTGGTCGACAGGTGCAGCCGCAGCTGCGGGTGCAGGGCACGGAATCCCTCCAGCAGCGGCACCACTTTGGCGGCCGCATATTCGGGCGTGGTGGTCAGGCGCAGCGTGCCACGCAACTGCAGCTGCTCGCTGCGTGCCTCTTCGATGGCCCGCTCGGCGGTGGCCAGCATCGCCACACAGTGCTGGTGGAAGCGCTCGCCGGCTTCGGTCAGCGCCAGGCTGCGGGTGTTGCGCACCAGCAGGGTCACGCCCAGTTCCTGCTCCAGCCGCTTCAGATTGAAGCTCACCACCGCCTTGCTCTGGCCCAGGCGCTGCGCGGCCGCGGTGAGGCTGCCGGCATCGACCACGGCCTTGAAGGTCTCGAAGCGGTCCAGGCTGACCATCGCGCGCACCTTGTGTGTCAAAAATGGTTTGACAGTCTTGCATTGGATGTTCGGTTTATCCAGCGCCGCCCAGCGCGCATGCTGCCGCCTCGCAACCGGAGTGCCGCATGACCTATCGCGCCAAAGTGGAGCTGCTGTACCTGCTCGGGTTCTCGCTGGACCTGGTCAACATGTTCATCGGCACGGTGGCCTATCCGGCCGTGGCAACCGAACTACACGCCTCGGTGCCGCAGCTGGCGTGGATCGGCAACGCCTACATGCTGGGCCTGACCCTGGTGATCCCGCTGGGCAGCTGGCTGGCTGCGCGGCTGGGCGAGCGCCGGTTGCTGTGCCTGTCGCTGGCGGTGTTCGCGCTGGGCGCGATCCTGGCCGGCACTGCGCCCAGCATCGAAGCGCTGATCGGCTGGCGGCTGCTGCAGGGACTGGGCGGCGGGTTGCTGATTCCGGTCGGGCAGGCGATGGCCTACCGGCATTGCCCACCGGAACAACGTGGCCGCCTCACCGCACGCATCATGGCCGTGGCCCTGTTGGTGCCGGCGCTGTCGCCGACCCTGGGCGGCTGGCTGGTCGGGCTGGGGTCATGGCGCTGGGTAGTGCTGGCCAGCGTGCCACTGGCCGCGCTGACCCTGCTGCTGGCTGCCGCGTGGGTCCGCTCCGAGGCGCCGCTGGCGCTGCCGCGGCTGGACCGGCGCGGCCTGGTGCTGGGTTCGCTGGGCCTGAGCCTGCTGCTGGTGGCCCTGAGCCAGATCGCCGAGGCGCAGCAGCGCACGCTGGGCATCGGGTTGCTGATCGCCGCTACGGCCGTGCTCGTGCTCTATGCGCGTACCGCGCGACGCACCGCGCAGCCGGTACTGCACTGGACGTTGCTGCGACACCCCACGCTGCGCCTGGCCATGCTGGTGTACCTGCTGGTGCCGGGCACGTTCATCGGCACCCAGCTGGTGGCAACGCTGCTGCTGCATCGGCAGGGCTACACCGCGGCGGCCATCGGCGGCTTCATGCTGCCTTGGGCGATGGCCTCGGCCTGCGCGATCGCCACTACGCGGCACTGGCTGCCGCGCATCGGTGCGCGGCCGCTGTTGAGCGCGGGCATGCTGTGCCAGGCCGTGGGCATCGTGCTGTTGATCGGCATCCAGGCCGGTCAGCCGTGGCTGCCGGTGCTGGCATTCGCGCTGATGGGGCTGGGCGGCAGCCTGTGCAGCAGCAGCGCGCAGACGCTCGCGTTCCAAGGCATGGCCGACGACGAACTGCTGCCGGGCAGCGCGCTCTGGAATCTCAACCGCCAACTCAGTTTCTGCCTGGCCGCCGCGCTGCTGGCGTGCGTGCTGGCGGTGCTGTCGTCGCTGACGCCCGACCGCGCCTTCACCTTGACCCTGCTGCTGGCGGCCGGCATGAGCCTGCTGCCGCTGCTTCTGCTCTGGCGCCTGCCGGCGTCCACCCTGACCTTGAGGACCTCCGCATGACCGACACTTCCGCCCTGCATGAAATCCACGCACTGCATGTGCTGATCGAAGACTGGTTCAACGCGCGTATCCCGGTGTCTGCACTGGACACGCTGATGGCGCGTTTCAGCGAAGACTTCAGCATGGTAGGCGTCGCCGGCCAGCGTCTGGATCGCGACGCCGTGCAGGCGTTGTTCGCTGGCAGCCACGGCGCACGCCCCGGGCTGGTGATCGCCATCGAGTCGGTGCAGGTCACGGCCCTACCGTCGCCGCTGGCCATGCTGCGCTATCGCGAAGGCCAGGGGGTGGAGGAGGGCGCACTGCGCTGGCGGGAATCGCTGGCCGTGCTTCGCCAGGAGCACGGGCAATGGCGCTGGTTGGCGCTGCATGAAACAGCCAGCGCCTGAGTCAGCACACGCGGTAAAGGCCGAGCTGGTCTTCGTCGACCAACACCACGCAGTCGGGTCGCGCGCTGAAGCAGGGCGCGATGAGCAGCGGCCGCACATCGCCGGCCGGCATTGCGCCGCGCAGGAAGGCGACCACATCGGCCGCCGTGGCCCGGAAGGTGCGCCCGCCGAACACGGCGGTGCGCCCTTTCCAGGTCACCACGTTGTGTGCCACGTAGCAGCTGTCGCCCTGCAGGACACCCGCCAGCGCTTCCAGGTCGGCGATGGGCTGGAATGGGGTGCCCGCGGCAACGGCATCGCGCATCTGGAAGTAGATGCGCTGCTCTTCCTCGCGTGACGCCAGCTCGGCGCGCACCAGTGCCTGCAGTGTGTAGTGGTTCTTCATCATCAGCCGCCTGGTCCGGTGGCGAGTGCCGCCGTGGACCCCGAGGCCATTCTGCGGTGGCGCGCGTGGCTTTGCACGAAACGGTGGTTGATGGCTGAATGCGGGCGCGGGCGGTCCGTCGGGACCATCGGCATCTACCGGCGCGGCGCGGGCGGCGCTAGGCTTCAGGGATTGTTCGCCGCCACCTGCCGGGAGAGAGCCCATGCGTGTCCGTGTCGTGCCTGTCGTGTTGTTGAGCCTGATGGTTGCCGCCAGCGTCTCGGCGCAGACCGCGCCGATGACCCCGGATATCCCGGCCAAGGGATTTGTGACCCCCACCGCTGCCGACAACTACGACAAGCGCGTGGTGATGGTGCCGATGCATGACGGTACAAAGCTCTACACGGTGATCGTGGTGCCCAAGGGCGCGAAAAACGCCCCGATCCTGCTGACCCGCACGCCGTATGACGCGGCCAACCGCGCCAAACGCATCGATTCGCCGAACATGCGCGACATCCTGCCCCAGGGCGATGAGGTCTTCGTTGATGGTGGCTACATCCGGGTGTTCCAGGACATCCGCGGCAAGTACGGCTCTGAAGGCGATTACGTGATGACCCGGCCGCTGCGCGGGCCACTCAACAGCACCAAGGTCGACCATGCCACCGATGCGTGGGACACCATCGACTGGCTGGTCAAGCACGTGCCGGAAAGCAACGGCAAGGTCGGCATGCTGGGCTCCTCGTATGAAGGCTTCACCGTGGTGATGGCGCTGACCAATCCGCACCCGGCGTTGAAGGTGGCCGCGCCGCAGAGTCCGATGATCGACGGCTGGATGGGCGATGACTGGCTCAACTACGGCGCCTTCCGCCAGGTCAATTTCGGTTATTTCACCGGCCAGCTGGCCAAGCGCGGCAAGGGGCCGTCGATTCCCAGCGTCGGCTACGACGACTACACCACCTTCCTGCGTGCCGGCTCGGCCGGCGACTACGCGCGCGCCAACGGACTGGACCAGCTGCCGTGGTGGCACAAGCTGATCGAGCACCCGGCCTACGATGCGTTCTGGCAGGAACAGGCGCTGGACGCGCAGATGGCCAAGACCCCGCTGAAGGTGCCCACCATGTGGCTGCAGGGCCTGTGGGACCAGGAGGACATGTGGGGCGCGGTGCACAGCTATGCGGCGATGGAGCCGCGCGACAGCAGCAACACGCTCAACTACCTGGTGATGGGCCCGTGGCGGCACAGCCAGGTGAATTACGACGGCAGCAGCCTGGGCGCGCTGAAGTTCGACGGCGACACCGCCTTGCAGTTCCGCCGCGACGTGCTCAAGCCGTTCTTCGACCAGTACCTGGTGGACGGCGCGGCCAAGGCCGATACGCCGCCGGTGCTGATCTACAACACTGGCGAGAACCACTGGGACAAGTTGCAGCAGTGGCCGCGCACCGCCGCCCGGAGCAAGCCGCTGTACCTGCGCGCGGGCGGCAAGCTGTCCTTTGAGGCGCCGCAGCCGGGCGAAGCCACCTATGAGGCGTACGTGGCCGACCCGGCCAAGCCGGTGCCGTTCGTGCCGCGCCCGGTGCGCTTCGCCGACCGCGACATGTGGACCAGCTGGCTGGTGAAGGACCAGCGTTTCGTGGACGGGCGGCCCGATGTGCTGACCTTCGTCAGCGAACCGTTGACCGAACCGCTGCGCATCGGCGGTGCGCCGCAGGTGAACCTCGCCGCGGCGACCACCGGCAGCGATGCCGACTGGGTGGTGAAGCTGATCGACGTGTACCCCGACCAGACCCCGTCCACGCCGGAGATGGGCGGCTATGAACTGGCGGTGTCGATGGCGATCTTCCGCGGGCGCTACCGCGAGAGTTTCAGCGCGCCCAAGGCGATCGCGGCCAACCAGGTGCTGGACTACCGGTTCGGCTTGCCCACGGCCAACCATGTGTTCCAGCCGGGCCACCGGGTGATGGTGCAGGTGCAGTCCAGCCTGTTCCCGCTGTACGACCGCAATCCGCAGACCTTCGTGCCGAACATCTACCTGGCCAAGCCGGGCGATTACCAGAAGGCGACGCAGCAGGTGTGGCACGCGCCGCAGCAGGCCAGCTTCATCTCGCTGCCGGTGTATTGACCCCGGCAGGACCCGGGTAGAGCCGACCGTTGGTCGGCTCCACGCGGATGGCCCAAACACCGGTAGAGCCGACCGTTGGTCGGCTCCCCGCGCGCGGATCCGGATGCGTGTGCAGCCGACCAACGGTCGGCTCTACCCGCCAGAACAGCCGACCAACGGTCGGCTCTACCGGGTCGGTGCCTGCGTCATGCGCCCGAGACGCTCGGGTAATCGGTGTAGCCGCGCGAGCCGCCGCCGTACAGGGTGTCCGGGTCGAGGTCGGACAATGCAACGCCCAGGCGCAGGCGCTCGACCAGATCGGGGTTGGCAATGAACGGACGACCAAAGGCGATGACGTCGGCGTAGCCGGAGGCGATGGCGGCTTCGGCGGTGTCCTTGGTGTAGCCGTTGTTGGCGATCCACGCCCCCTTGAACTTCGCGCGCAGCGCGGCGTAGTCGAACGCGATGTTGTCGCGCGGGCCGCCGGTGGCGCCTTCGATGACGTGGATGAACGCCAGCGGGCCAATCGCATCCAGGCGCTCCACCGCGCGTTCGAACAACGGCTGCGGCTGCGAATCGTGGGCGTCGTTGGCCGGGGTCACCGGCGACAGGCGCACGCCGGTACGCTCGGGGCCAATCTCCGATGCGATCGCACGCACCACCTCATCCAGCAGGCGCGTGCGGTTCTCGATGCTGCCACCGTATTCGTCGGTGCGCTGGTTGCTGCCGTCGCGCAGGAACTGGTCGATCAGGTAGCCGTTGGCGGCGTGCACTTCCACGCCGTCGAAGCCAGCGGTGATCGCGTTGCGCGCGGCCTGGCGGTAGTCCTGGATCAAGCCGGGAATCTCGGAGAGTTCCAGTGCGCGCGGCGCCGAAACATCCTCAAAACCCTTGCTGGTGAAGGTCTTGGCCTTGGCCGGCAGCGCACTCGGCGCCACTGGCACCTCACCTTCGGGCAGCAGGCTGGTGTGCGAGATCCGGCCGACGTGCCACAGCTGCAGCACGATCTTGCCGCCGCGCGCATGCACTGCGTCGGTGACCTTCTTCCAGGCGTCGATCTGGCCCTGGCTGTAGATCCCGGGGGTGTCCAGGTAGCCCTGGCCCAGCGGACTGATCTGGGTCGCCTCGGCAATGATCAGGCCAGCGCTGGCGCGCTGTTCGTAGTACTGGATCGCCAGGGGATTGGGCACGCGCCCTTCGATGGCGCGGTTGCGGGTAAGCGGGGCCATCGCGATGCGGTTGGCCACCGCAATCGCGCCGAGCCGGGTAGGGGTGAACAACGGGCCGTCACTGGTGGAAGTCATGGGCATACCTTTGGGGGGAGGGCTGCGTCGGTGCAGCCTGGACAAACAGAATGTGGGCGTACGACCGCCAGCATAGGCACAGGTGCGTTGCAGCGATGGGAAGCATTGTTGCGGGCGTCTGTGTGCACGTTGCGTAACGCACGGCCGGCGTAGCGTAGTGCGGGATGCAGGTGTTTCCTGCGACATATTCCAACCAGAGGTACAACGCGATGATTGATTATCAGCTCACGGGCAAGGTGGCGATCGTGACCGGTGGCGTGTCCGGCATCGGCCTGGCCGCCGCCGAACTGCTCGCAGCATCCGGCGCAGCGGTGGCGGTGTGGGATCTGAAGGACGACGCGGTGCAGAAGACCGCCGAGGCGCTGCGCGGCAAGGGCGTCAAGGCGATCGGCATCGCGCTGGACGTGACCGACGAAAAGGCCGTTGAAGCGGCGGTACAGCGCACCGTGCAGGAACTGGGCGGCCTGCATATCGCCGTCAACAACGCCGGTATCGGCGGCCCGTCGGCGACCAGTGGCGACTACCCGGTGGACGGCTGGAAGCGCGTCATCGACGTCAATCTCACCAGTGTGTTCCTGTGCCAGCGTGCGCAGATCCAGGCCATGCGCAGCGGCGGCAAGGGGGGCAGCATCATCAACATGGCCTCCATCCTGGGGCAGGTGGGGTTCAACAATTCCGCTGCCTACGTGGCCGCCAAGCACGGGGTGGTCGGGTTGACCCAAACCGCGGCGTGGGAGCACGCCGGCGACAGGATCCGGGTCAATGCGGTCGGCCCCGGCTTCATCGCCACCCCGCTGCTGGACAAGATGGACCCGACGGTCAGGAAGGCGTTGGAAAGCAAGCATGCACTGGGTCGTCTCGGCCAGCCCGATGAGGTGGCCGCGCTGGTGGCCTGGCTGGCCAGCGACGATGCCTCGTTCGCGACCGGCACGTATTACGCCATCGACGGCGGCTACCTGGCGCAGTAACCGGTGCCCGGCGGTCATGGCGGCAACCCACTGCCGCCTGACCGTGCACATCCGCCTCACGCGCCTCTTCACGGCGCTGCCACGTCCGCCACGCAAGGCTGGGCCGAACAGGCGAGGACGTACGGATGGGACTGGAACAGGATCTATCGATACTGCTGCGGATTGCCGCAGCCATGGTGTTTGGTGGCTTGATCGGCATCGAACGCGAGATGGGCAAACACGCGGCCGGGCTGCGTACCCACATGCTCATTGCCGGCGCGGCCGCCTTGATCGTGGGCCTCGGCGACAGCATCGCCGAACACTTCCAGCAGGAGCGCTATCGCGACCTGCTGCAGGTCGATCCGGTGCGTTTGATCGAAGCGGTGGTGGCCTGCGTCGGTTTCGTGGCGGCCGGCACCATCCTGCGCGGGACGCGCGATGACCAGGTCAGCGGCCTGACCACGGCCAGCTCGCTGATCATGTCGGCGTCGATCGGCATCGCGGTAGGCATCGGCGAGTACGTCATTGCCATCGGCGTCAGCATTCTGTGTCTGATCGTGCTGGCGGTGTTCAGTCGGATCGCCAAGAAACTGGAGGCATCATGAGCAGCGACCGTCCCTTCCAGATCCAGCATATCGACCACATCGTGCTGCGCGTGCAGGACCTGCCGCGTGCGGTGGCGTTCTACCGCGATGTGCTTGGCTGCACGGTGGCGCGGGAGCGACCGTCGCTGGGCATGGTGCACCTGCACGCCGGCACGTCGATGATCGATCTGGTCGCCGTGGACGGAAAGCTCGGCACGCCCGGTGGCGCGGCGGCGGGTGCGCAGGGGCGCAACCTGGAGCATCTGTGCCTGCGCGTGGAACCGTTCGATGTGGAGCGTCTGCGGTCGCATCTGCAGATGCACGCGGTGGAACTGCGGGGCAAGCCGGAGAGCAATTACGGTGCCGAAGGCGATGGTCTGTCGGTGTACCTGTACGACCCGGACGGCAACGGGGTGGAGTTGAAGGGCCCGGCCAGCGACTGCGGTTGCAGCTAATGGTCATACCAAAATACAGGGCATAGACCTATGGTCTAATAGGCCTGTCGCGCAATTGGCGTTTCAATGCGGACACTTTCTACCCTTCTGATACTTATTGGTCGTACCAATAAGGGCGGGGGGTAGAAAAGCATGCCGGCCCCGCACTTCTTTGCGCGGCCTTCCGTCCGTCCCGTTGAGATCCGCCGATGCAGCCTTGGCAACAACTGTATGACCCCGCTGGCAACCTGTGGCTGTCCAGCCTGATCGCGCTGTTGCCGATCGCCTTCTTCTTCGTCGCCCTGGCCGTGCTGCGCATGAAGGGCTGGCTGGCCGGGACGCTTACCGTGGCCATCGCGCTGGCGGTGGCGCTGCTGTTCTACCGCATGCCGGTGCAGCAGGCATTCGCGGCCGGCGCGTACGGGTTCATCTACGGGCTGTGGCCGATCGCCTGGATCATCCTGGGCGCGGTGTTCCTGTACAAGGTCTCGGTCAAGACCGGTCAGTTCGACATCATCCGTGCCTCGATCCTCTCGGTCACCGAAGACCAGCGCCTGCAGATGCTGATGGTCGGCTTCGCCTTCGGTGCGTTCCTGGAAGGGGCGGCCGGTTTCGGTGCGCCGGTGGCGATCACCGCCGCGCTGCTGGTCGGGCTGGGCTTCAAACCACTGTATGCGGCCGGGCTGTGCCTGATCGTCAACACCGCGCCGGTCGCCTTCGGCGCGATGGGCATTCCGATCATCGTGGCGGGCCAGGTCACCGGCCTGGATCCGTTCGAGATCGGGCAGATGGCCGGCCGCCAGCTGCCGTTCCTGACCATCATCGTGCTGTTCTGGATCATGGCGATCATGGACGGCTGGCGCGGCGTCAAGGAAACCTGGCCGGCAGTGCTGGTGGCCGGCGGCTCGTTCGCCATCGCGCAGTACCTGACCTCCAACTTCATCGGGCCGGAACTGCCCGACATCACCGCCTCGTTGGCCTCGCTGGTGTGCCTGACCCTGTTCCTGCGCCGCTGGAAACCGGTGCGGATCTTCCGCTTCGATACCGAAACCAGTGCCGAGGCCGCAGCGCAGGCGCTGGACGCCCCGCGTTACAGCACCGGGCAGATCATCAAGGCGTGGTCGCCGTTCCTGATCCTCACCGCGATGGTCACCGTGTGGAGCATCAAGCCGTTCAAGGCGTTGTTCGCTCCCGGCGGGCCGCTGGAGCACTGGGTGCTGAAGCTGCCGGTGCCGGGGCTGGACCAGCTGGTGCAGAAGATGCCGCCCATCGTCCCATCGCCCAGCGCGTACGAGGCGGTGTACAAGTTCGATGCGGTATCGGCCACCGGCACCGCCATCATGCTTGGCGCGGTGCTGGCCATCGTGCTGCTGAAAATGCGCCCGGCCGCGGCGCTGCGCACCTTCGGTGAGACCGCCAACGAGCTGAAAGTGCCCATCTACTCGATCGGCATGGTGCTGGCCTTTGCCTTCATCGCCAACTACTCGGGGCTGTCGGCCACGTTGGCGCTGGCCCTGGCCCATACCGGCAAGGCCTTTACCTTCTTCTCGCCGTTCCTGGGCTGGCTGGGCGTGTTCCTGACCGGCTCGGACACCTCGTCCAACGCGCTGTTCTCGGCGTTGCAGGCCACCACCGCCCAGCAGATCGGCGTGTCCGAGGTGCTGCTGGTGGCGGCCAACACCACCGGCGGGGTGACCGGCAAGATGATTTCCCCGCAGTCCATCGCCATCGCCTGCGCGGCGGTGGGGCTGGCCGGCAAGGAGTCCGACCTGTTCCGCTTCACGGTCAAGCACAGCCTGATCTTCACCGTGATGGTGGGCATCATCACCACGCTGCAGGCGTACTGGCTCACCTGGATGATTCCCTGAGCCATGCGCGGATCACGCCACGCGGGCGACAATGACGGCATGAAGAACGAACGCCTGTCCGACAAGGTGGCCACGCAGCTGCGTGGCCTGGTGAGCACGCAGAACCTGCAGCCGGGGGATCGGCTGCCGGCCGAGCGGGCACTGGCCGTGCAGCTGGGGGTGTCGCGCACCGCCCTGCGCGAGGCCATCGCCCAACTCGCCAGCCAGGGCCTGCTGACCGCGCGGGTAGGCGGTGGCACCTACGTGGCCGAACCCGCCGCGCGGGCCCGGCAGGCCATCGACGAACCGCTGATGCCATACCTGCCGCTGTTCCAGGGCGACCCGGAGTATCGCTTCGACGTGCTGGAGATCCGCCACGCGCTGGAAGGCGCCACCGCCTGGCACGCCGCGTTGCGCGCCACCGATGCGGACCGGGCGAAGATCCGCGACGCCTTCGACACCATGATGGCCGCACACGGCAAGGACGATCCGGCCGGTGAGGCGCGCGCCGATGCGGCCTTCCACCTGGCCATTGCCGAGGCTTCGCACAACCTGGTGCTGCTGCAGGTGATGCGCGGCCTGTTCGAGCTGTTGCAGACCAACATCTCGCAGAGCCGCGAAAAGCTGTACACCTCGCCACGCACCTTCGAACCGTTGTCGGTGCAGCACCGGGAAATGATGGAGGGGGTGCTGTCTGGCGATCCCGAACGCGCGCGTGCCGCCGCACACGCCCATCTGGAATTCGTGCACACCTCGCTGCGCACGCTTGACGACAACGAGGCCCGGCGCACGCGCGCCTCGCGGCTTCCTTCTGCCCACGGTTGATTCCCATGATCATCTCCGCCTCCACCGATTACCGCGCGGCCGCGCAGCGCAGGCTGCCGCCGTTCCTGTTCCACTACATCGATGGCGGCGCGTATGCCGAACACACGCTCAAGCGCAACGTGTCCGACCTGGCCGACATCGCGCTGCGCCAGCGCGTGCTGCGCAACATGGCCGAGCTGCGTCTGGACACCGAGCTGTTCGGTGAGCACCTGGCGATGCCGGTGGCGCTGGCACCGGTCGGGCTGACCGGCATGTATGCGCGCCGCGGTGAAGTGCAGGCGGCGCGGGCGGCGGCCAGTCGCGGCATTCCGTTCACGCTGTCCACCGTGTCGGTCTGCCCGATCGAGGAGGTGGCACCGGCCATCGACCGCCCGATGTGGTTCCAGCTGTATGTGCTCAAGGACCGCGGCTTCATGCGCAATGCGCTGGAGCGGGCCAAGGCGGCCGGGGTGGCCACGCTGGTATTCACCGTGGACATGCCCACGCCGGGCGCGCGCTACCGCGATGCGCATTCGGGCATGAGTGGCCCGAATGCGCCGGCGCGGCGCATGCTGCAGGCGATGACGCACCCGCGCTGGGCGTGGGACGTTGGCCTGTTCGGCCGTCCGCATGATCTGGGCAACATTTCCACGTATCGCGGCAGCCCGACCGGGCTGGCGGACTACATCGGCTGGCTGGGCGCCAACTTCGACCCGTCCATCTCCTGGAAAGACCTGGAGTGGATCCGCGAATTCTGGACCGGGCCCATGGTGATCAAGGGCATCCTCGACCCGGACGACGCGCGCGATGCAGTGCGGTTCGGCGCCGACGGCATCGTGGTCTCCAACCACGGCGGCCGCCAGCTGGACGGCGTGCTGTCGACCGCGCGGGCCTTGCCGGCGATCGCCGATGCGGTGAAGGGCGAGCTGAAGATCCTGGCCGACTCGGGCATCCGCACCGGCCTGGACGTGGTGCGCATGCTCGCGCTCGGTGCCGACAGCGTGCTGCTGGGCCGTGCATTCGTCTATGCGCTGGCCGCGCAGGGCGAGGCCGGCGTCGCCCATCTGCTGGACCTGATGGCCAAGGAAATGCGGGTGGCGATGACCCTCACCGGGGCGAAGACCATCGCCGACATCAGCCGCGATTCGCTGGTGGACGTCACCCGTCGCCTCGCGGCCGCGCCATGAACACTGCATCCCAGGGCGCAGTGACGCTGTTGGCGCAGCTGCGCGCGATCGTCGGCGATGCGCACGTGCTGTGCGGCGACAAGCCGACCCGGCGCTTCCGCAAGGGCTACCGCTTCGGTGATGGCCCGGTGCTGGCGGTGGTGCGCCCGGGCACTCTGCTGGAGCAGTGGCGCGTGCTGCAGGCGGTGGTGGCCGCCGATGCCGTGGTCATCATGCAGGCCGCCAACACCGGCCTGACCGGCGGCTCCACGCCCGATGGCGCGGATTACGACCGGCCGGTGGTGATCATCAACACGCTACGCCTGACCGGCGTGCAACTGATCAACGAGGGCCGACAGGTGGTCTGTCTGCCCGGGGCGACGTTGGACCGGTTGGAGAAGGAACTGGCGCCACTGGACCGCGAACCCCACTCGGTGATCGGCTCGTCGTGCATTGGCGCCTCGGTGCTGGGCGGGGTCTGCAACAATTCCGGCGGCGCGCTGGTGCGGCGAGGTCCGGCGTATACCGAGATGGCGCTGTTCGCCCAGGTCGACGCGGACGGGCGGCTGCAGCTGGTCAATCATCTCGGCATCGCGCTGGGCGACACCCCCGAGCAGATCCTGGAGCGGCTGCAGCGCGGCGACTACGCACGCACCGACGTGGACAACGACACGGACCGCGCCGCCTCCGATCCGCGCTATGCCGAGCAGGTACGTCAGGTCGATGCATCCACCCCGGCCCGCTATAACGCCGACCCCTCACGCCACTACGAAGCGGCCGGGTCGGCCGGCAAGCTGGCGGTGTTTGCGGTACGCCTGGATACCTTCGCGCGCGAACAGGCCGAGGTGTTCTACATCGGCAGCAACGCGATGGAGGATCTCACCGCGGTCCGCCGCCATCTGCTGACGGCCTTTGAGCGCCTGCCGATTTCCGGCGAGTACCTGCATCGCGACGCCTTTGATATCGGCGAGCGCTACGGCAAGGACACCTTCCTGCTCATCGATCGGCTGGGCACCGCGCGGGTACCGGCCGCGTTCGCGCTGAAAAGCCGCATCGACGGTTGGTTCGAGTCGGTTGGCCTGCGCGGGGTAACCGACCGCGTCATCCAGGCCATGACGCGGCTGCTGCCGCGGCACCTGCCGCCGCGCATGACGCAGTTCCGTGACCGTTACGAGCACCACCTGCTGCTGAAGGTATCGGCCGCGGATGCGGCGGCCACCGAGACCTTCCTGCGCGCGCACTTCGCCGCCGCCGAGGGCGACTTCTTCCGGTGCACCGCCGATGAAGGCCGCAAGGCGTTCCTGCACCGCTTTGCGGTGGCGGGCGCGGCAGTGCGGTATCGCGAAGTCCATCGCGACGCGGTGGAGGATATCGTCGCCCTGGACGTGGCCTTGCGCCGCGATGACCGCCAGTGGGTGGAACAGCTACCGGCGGCCATCGACGCCAAGCTGGCCGGCAAGCTGTATTACGGGCACTTCTTCTGCCACGTCTTCCACCAGGACTACATCGTGCGCAAGGGCGAAGATCCGCTGGCGATCGAGCACGCCATGTGGACGTTGCTGGACGCGCGTGGTGCCGAATACCCGGCCGAACACAACGTCGGCCACCTGTACCCGGCCAAGCCGGCGCTGGCAGCGTTCTACCAGCAGCTGGACCCCAGCAACACGTTCAACCCGGGCATCGGCCAGACCCCCAAAACCCGCCACTGGAACGGCTGCGACTGCGCAACCGGGTAGAGCCACCCCATGGGTGGCTGCACGGAACTCCCGCGATCCGATGGCACGGCCACCCGGGCACTCCCGCAATCCGATGGCACAGCCACCCGGGCACAGCCACCCATGGGGTGGCTCTACTCGCGGGGCATCACTCGCAGCGAACGGCGGTGATCACGTTCTGCTTGTCGATGAACACGCGCAGGCGATCCTGGCGAAGGTCACGGGTGGTGATTGTTTCCGGGCCGATCGGGTTGACCAGCCCGGCACCGCTCTGCGCCGACAGCTTGCGCATGGTGGCTTCGTCGGCCGCTTTCCCCACCGCCCAGTCCAGGCCATCGGCCTTGCACAGGCCCGGGCCCTTGACCTGCGGGCCGGGGGTGCTGACGCAGGCGCCAAGCGCCAGGCTCGCAACAAGGGCCAGTGCGGCGGCCAGCCGGCCGGAGGTGAGGCTGCGCGAAGGGAAATGCATGGGGTCGCTCCTGCGGATTCAGGCGCTGACGATACCACTGCCGCCGCGATCTCCGCGTGGTGGCAACGCTACACTGCACGCCCTTGCAAAGACCGGGAGAAAGCAGTGCTGCACGTGTTCATGCTGGGCGGGCGCCATGCGCGGGCGCGCATCGAAGTTCATGACGTGGCCTTCGCCAATGTCGACCGCCCCGAAGATGCCTACCCGCAACTGCGCCGGGAATGGTTCGGCGACGCCAAGGGCCTGCACGTGGACGGCTGGCTGGCGGTGGACGGGGTGGACGGGCACCAGGTCCGCTTCGGCGACGTCGCCCCGGGCCCCGCTGCGCCGCGCCTGTTCTTCGTCAACCTGGGCGGCTACGTGCCGGGCGCGCTGGGCGAGGCGCACGACTACCTGCTGCTGGTCGCCGGCGACGTGGCCGACGCCAGGCAGAAGGCCAAACACCTGCGCGACGCGAGTTGGATCAAGCCGCACACCGACGCGGTGCTGGACGTGGACGACTGCATCGCCATCGACCAGGTGGGCGGCCGCTACGTGCAGCTGCAGCCGGGCGCGCATGCCGAGATCACGCTGGTCAGCGATTACATCGTGATCGGCTGAGCGCGCCCCGGGGGCGTGGCTACGTCAGTCGGTGGGCGCCGGCTGACCGTCGATGGAGGGGCACGTTTCGGCCTGCTCCGCTGCAGCCACCGTGACCGTTGCGCGCTCGCCATCGCGCTGGCGCAGGACGATGTCGTCCACCCGCGCCCACTGTCCATCCGCGCTGAAGGCAGTTTCATAAGGCCCGTGCACGATGGAGAAGCGGGCCAGGATCCGCGCCTGCGGCAGGTCCAGCAGGAACACATTGGAGTAGGGCGTGGTGCCGGGCGTCATCTGGTCCCAGGGGCTGCCCCAGGCGAGCGCGCGGGTGTGGGCGCAGTTCACCCGCCAACCACCGGCGATCCCAGCCGTATCCGCACCGCACGGGTGCCGCGCTTGAACACCACGTCATTGCCGCGGCCCGCGACGTCGCTGATCGAGGCCGCGCTGCGCTGGGACAGGGCCGGGCGTTCCGTGCTGGCTGCCGCCACACCGCTGCTGGCCAACACCAGCAGGCAGAGAACGGCAGGCCAGCCGTTCCGGGACGCACGAAGCGGTGTGCCCGCGCGATTACGGCGTGGTTGCATCCTGACCGCCACGCCGCGTATAGACGGCCTTCCAGACGGCATCCATGTGCTTCTGGAACAGCGGCGGGGCATCCTTGTAGGAGGCGCTGTCCTGGCGCTCGCCGCCGAACGGCGCGTCGCCTTCGATGGTGACCAGCGATTCGCCGTCGATGCGGTAGACATCGTTGTCGCGGCGCAGCTCGATCACGATCTGCTGCGGGTCCACGCCGCCGCCGCAGAAGCTGTGGCTGGCCAGGGTGAGCTCGGCCACGCCATCGGCGTCCAGGTCGCTGGCCCCGACCTGGTCGAGGAAGTAGCCCGCGTCCAGGTCCAGGCCCTCGCACTCGGTCGGGCTTTCGCTCTGCCAACGCTGCACGAAGGGGGCGTCGGCGGTGGCGCGGCCGTACAGGGTGGCGGTCAGGGTGGCCACGTCCATGTCCTGGTCACTCTCGGCGTCGTGCGTGCGGGTATCGGTGCGGGTCAGCACGAGCAGACCTTCACCGGCGGTGTCGCGGTAATGCACCAGCTTCAGCGGCTCGCGGATGCCCAGGCCGTCGGTTTCGCTGCCGGGCAGGGCGGGCAGGACGGCAAACCCACCGGCAGCCGGCTGCGCAGGCGCTGCCGTCGCTGCGGTCGCGGCGGGGCCTTCAGGGGCGGCACCGGTATCCGTCGCCGCCTTGCCGGGGCCGCCGCATGCGGCCAGCGCCAGCGCGCAGGCCACGGCGAGCCAGCCGCTGCGGTCAACGCTCATTGCCGCTGGCTTTGACGACGACGACGATGCCGAGGGCGTCATTGAGGGTTTTGGCGTGGGTCGCATCGAGTTTCGGGTCCTTCAGTTCTTTGTTGGCGAAGGCCAGGTAGGCCTTGGGCACGTAATAGCGCAGCGATGCAGGATTGTATTTGACGAAGTTGATCTGGTCGCTCTGGTTGCCGCCCAGCAGGATCGGGCTGCTGCCATCAAGCGCGTACACAAAGCCCACGTGGCTGGTCTTGACCAGCGCGATCGCGCCGAACACCGGTGCATCGATCTGCACGTAGTTGGTGGTATCGGCGGCGAAGGAGCGGGCGCGGTACGGATGCGGGCTGGAGATGGGGTACCCGGCCTTGCGCATGCAGTAGTTCACGAACGAGGCACACCAGGCGTTGTCTCCGCCAGCCATGGTCTTGAACTGCTTGCCGTAGCCGATTTCCTCGTGGAAGTTGATCGTCTTGGTGATCACCGCTTCCTTCTTGCCCGACCACTTCTTGGCCTGCGCGTAGGCGTGCTCGATCCACGGCGCCCGTTGCTGGGAATACGGCACCAACGCGATCGGATGGGCCTGGTTCTCCGCACTGCGCACCGGCCGGGTGTCCACCGCCGCTGGCGGCTTCACGGCCGGCTGCTTGGGCGGGGCCACCGGCGGCGGCTTGACCAGGCTGGGTGCCGGCCCGCTCGGCTTGCTCGAGGCGGGCGGTTGGCTGGTCTTGGGCTTGGTCACGGCGGTGGACGCCGGTTCGGCCTTCTTCGCGCCGCTCGGCAGGTTGATCGACTGCCCGGGGCTGATCTTGTTGCGGTCCTTGATCGCCGGGTTGGCCGCCATGAGCTGGTCCACCGACACGCCGTGGCGGTCGGCGATGCCCGACAGCGTGTCGCCGCGCTTGATCGCATAGCTGTTTTTGGCGGCGGCTGGCGCGGCATCGTTGGCGGCCGCCCCGGACGTGCTGCCCTGCGGCGCCGGCCCGTAGATCCAGATCACCTCGCCCGGAAAGACCTTGTTGCGGTCCCGGATCCGGTTGTTGCTGACCAGTTCGTCCACGCTGGTCTTGAACTTGCTGGCCACCGTGCCAAGCGTGTCCTTTGGCTGGATCACATAGCGGATCGGCGCGCGCTTGGTATCGCGCGGACCGCCGTCCGGGTTGTGTGGCTGCGAGCCGGCCAGCGCGGTCACCAGTGGCCGCGCGAACAGCAGCGACGTCGACGCCTGGTCCAGCACGAACTCGCCGATCTTGGTGCCCACCTTGCCGGCCTCTTCGGCGAACAGCTGCACCATCTCACCCGGCTTGCTGGTGATGAAGGCCGGCAGCACGCCATAGGCGTTGGTGGTCAGCTTCTTCTCCTTTCCGGTGCTGGTCTTGGCCACCACGGGGAAGGACGGCAGCGGCTTGGCGCCATCGGACAGCGACACCTGGGTGGCGTGCACGATCTTTTCCTTGCGGGTGTCCGCATTGGCGTTGAAGCCTTCGTACTGCTCCATCGCCGCGACCATGCCGTTGAACTGCTCGTCGGTCATGTCCTTGATGACGGTCTGGTCGGTGGCGCCGGATTTCTTGCGCACGAACGCCAGGTACTTGGCCGTGTCGTTCTCGCCTTCCGGGGCGTAGGTGTGCATCGCGTTGTACAGCGTCATGTCGTTGTACTTGCGGCGCAGCAGGGCGCGCTTCTCCTTGCGGCCTTCCTCGACGCTGGAAAAGATGGCGAACTTGCCGCTGGCCGTGTCGGCCTGGCCGATCATGCTGACGTACTTGCCGCCTGGCCGCAGGTTGCCCGGGTTGTTGAGCAGCCACGCCAACGTACCGCCGGTGCGCAACATCTTGTCGCCGTTCGCAGCGGTGAATTCCACCGTGCGGATGTCCTTGTGAAATACCGCGCTGATGTACGTGGTCATGGGCTCGACGCTCAGGGGGACGGTGGCGCTGCCAGCGCCTGGGTGACGGTTTTCTTGCCAACGTTGCGGGTGCTGCGCAGTACGAACACCCAGCGGTCTTCGTCCGGCTGGCGCACCAGCTCATACCGCTTCACTTCTACGCTGGCGTTGTCGTCGTACGGCGTGTCCTCATACTTGAGTTGAGCCGTGGACAGCCAGGTCTTGCCGCCGGCCTGCACCACGCGGGCGTCGCTCAACGGGAAGTCCGCGGTCGCGGTGGTCTTGAACACGAATTCGCTGGGCGCCGCATCCGGCTTGGCCAGCAGCGGCACCTGGTTCCACACCGCGTCCTTGCCCTGCGGCTGCCACTGGAAGCTGTAGACGTAGAACCTGTGCGCGTTGAAATGGTTGACCAGGCCCGAGTTCACCCGCAGCGTGCCTTGCGCGCTGGCGATGGTGGCGGTACCGGGCTTGTACTGCTGGGCCTGCGCCGGGGCGGCGGCGATCGCGGCGGCCAGCAGCAGATACGACAGGGTTTTCATGCGTGATCGTTCTCGTTGCCGAGCAGTTCAAGGATCTGCTCCGGGGTCAGGGCGCCCGTCTGCGCGGCGGCATCCAGCTCGCCACGGTAGCGGTCGCCATCGGGGTCGTCATCGTTGTCGCCGTCTTCTTCCGGCGGCGCGCCGGTGGCGGCGGTGATCTTTTCCCACTTGTCCTCGCCGACCTGCAGGGTGAGCGTCCTGCCCAGCCCGTCGGACATCACGCGCGGCAGGCGGCCATCCTCGCCCACGGTGCCGGCGGCCACTTCCTTGTTGTCCTGGTCGACGATCCGGAAGGGCAGGTTGGTCCAGCCCAGGTCGCCGGCCAGTACGTCCGCACCTTCCACCGCGAAGCGCAGGCTGTCGGTAAAGGCGAAGGTCTGGTCGGGCAGGGCGGGTACGGCGGCCGCGTCGCTGGCACCGCCCAGGAACGGATGCTGCCCGGCCTTGACGGTAAAGGTGCCGGGGCAGCTGAAGGTGATGTCCCCACCTTCCAGCGTGATTGCGCTGTTGCCGGCCTGCAGCACCACTTTCTGCTGGGCCAGCACGTCGATGCGGTCGTCGGTGGCGGTGATGGTGATGGCCTGGTCGGCCAGCAGTTCCAGCTCGCCGGTGTGCGCCTGCAGGCTCACCGGCCCGTTGGCGGCGATCACCTTGATCGGGCCGTCCTGCGCAAACAGCGCGGTGTGTTCGCCGGACACGGTCGAGACGGTTTCACCGGCGCTGATGTGCAGGTCCTGCTGCACGGTCATCTGCAGGTTCTGCCCGGCATAGGCCACTGCACTGGCCGGGGTGGTCCAGATAATCTGCTCGGGCGATTCGGCCAACAGCAGGGCCGCGGCAAAGCGCTCCACCGGGTTGCTGCCCGGGGTGCGGCCATCATCGGGCTTCATGGCCGACTGGCCGTTGACCTCGCCGTCGTACTTGCCGTCCACCTGTGGATCGATCTTCTCGCGCAGCTGGGTGGTGCTTTTCAGCGCCGTCAGGGCCGGCACGTTCTGCTGCTGCAGAGTGTCGTGCATGCCTTCCAGGCT